>JAJYZG010000044.1 GCA_021800155.1 bacterium | reverse complement strand
TGCTTTACGAGCATAACCCGTCACAAAGCCATACATAAAGACTGTTCTATCTACACCCTCATGAGACATTAATACCTCCTAACTATTTAGTAGCTAGGAGTCCAATATGTTTCTGAACTTATGCATTTTATACTTAGACTAACTTAGTTTTTTTGCATATGCCAATTTTAGGTACTTGGATAAAGTTCTGTAAACCTTGTATAGACAATGATAAGGTACTTGTTCCAGTCTGATTAAGAGCTTTTATATCGCTCTCGGATGTACATACATCTTTTTCCTACTCAACCTATTAAATGCCAAGCGAGAAGTTTTATTTGCCAGTATCTGACTTAGATGTGGTAAATCGTCATAACACGATCTAAAAATATCAGTGTCCGATCAAGCAAACCCACCCGAAAAATTACTATCGATTAGTCATTTACTGGCGAAAAATACTCCGGAAAATGCTCTTCCCCGTTAAAAATCTGTACTACTTTTTCATCATTAGGCTTTATGCCTTCAATCAAAGTTAATGAAACAGAAGCACCGACAGCTTTCTCTGCAATGACTTCGAGATGTGTTAACGGGTATTTCCGTGTGTCTTCAGCTTTAATTGCAGAAGCAGAATGTCGGACTTTTTCAGCCATTTTAGCGTATGTGTAGGGTAGTCTTGCTCGTGACCTCTCGGCATCGATCAGCCTATCTACAGCTGCTTGACTTAAATAGTCTGGATTCAGGTGTCTGCCATCCACGTTACCTCGTCTAGAAATCTCGAAAAGAAAGCCTGTTTTAACCTTGCTGCCTGTATATCGATCATTAAACTCCATTAGTGAAACTCCTTTTATAATAATACTATAGCACAAAGATTAACAAAACTCAACATTAAAACAAGGCGACTATACCTTCAAAGCAAGTAAAGTGTTACTGTAATAGATAGATAGTTGTAGAAGAAGAATTAGTAAGTTCAGTCTCATTAAGGCGTCATTTATTCTTCTGTAATGACCTCGACCGTCTCTTAGTGTATGCCTAAACCCATGTGAGTTAAATTTAACGGGTTCTCTTAGATATTTACAATGTACTGAGTTAAGAGAGTAATACCATTTACGTCGTTCAATAATAATGTCTTCAAAAGATTTTTGTACCATTGTTGACCATTATAGACTGCACGCTCAATCATCACTTACTTGCTGTCATGGTATAGTCGCCTAAAACAATAGGGTAATCATATAATTGTCGATTCAGCGTACAATTCCGGTAGTGTTCAGCTTCAGCGTTTTTAATATATTCTACTTGGTTCGCATTAGATATGAGACTATAATTTTTTAAAAGGAAAATGAGTAAAAGTGCAGTTATTATAATCTATCTTTTAGCAATGGTAGCAACCATTGTGTTTGTAGACGTAGTATTTTTCAGGCATCGTTTCTGGGAAAGACTGATGTCTAATATCGGGATTGTCCTTGTGTATATAGCTTTCTACCTGGCGTTTTTGAATAAGCATTGATACATAAAAACAAATAGCTTGAGAATATATGGCCTCCGGACAAAAGCTGTCCTTTTGGTACCTTGATTGATCTTTTTACGATTCAAACTGTTACCTACTGACATGTTTAAAATCTTAGAAGAACTGTTTTTCAGGGTCTTTTAAACTCGAGAAAGTGGTGCATTAAAAATGTATCGTTTGGCTTGAATTGTGCTTTTAATACTATAAAATTAGAGAAGTAATAACCATAAGAATAAAAGATGAAACGCTGTCTTGTATCAGAAAGTTGTCAAAAGAAGCCGACGATGGAATTTGGTTTAAATTCTTTAACCGATACCCGTCTAGATTCTTCGCTTGCCGAAATAATTATTTTCAGCCTTTTTATTGATCAGTCAATGATGACCCTGCAGTCTTTATTGGCAAAACTCGAGATACTTCTACTGAACTTGTTAGCCGGAAAAGCGAAAACGTCGGGTCCGAATCGAAGACGGACTTTTATATGTGAGCTCTAATTTTAGATGCTACACCGATTATTAAACAATTAGCTTAAAGCAAAAATATATATGAAGTCCGAACACAAAAAAACTTATTTACAGACAGGAGCCGAAGCACCGGCCAAGTTTTTAGACAAAAGCGTAAGAATTACCAAAAAAACCACCAACCGGTTTATTAGCAATAAATTGGCAAAGGCTCCGCGCAAATATTGGAACACTCTTGGTCCGGGCTTTATTACCGAAGCCGCGGACCAGGATCCCTCGGGAATAGCCACTTTTTCCCAGACCGGAGCTCAATACGGTTTCCATTTTTTATGGCTAGCTTTATGGCTGTGGCCGTTCGATTCAATCATTACGTCTATGACCGGACGGATCGGTGCGGCGACGGGGAAGGGCCTGGCGTCGAATATCCGCAGCTTATTTTCGCGCAGAGTTCTATATGCCTGTGTTCTGGCGGTTTTTGCAGCGGACGCGATTACTATAGGAGCCGACCTTGGCGCTATGGCCAAGTCGGTACAATTACTTGAGCCGAAACTAGACTTCGGATTGGTGGTTATCGCTTTCGCTGTAATCATCGCCGGATTTCAGATCTATACCTCATACGCCAAGTATGCTAAGTTTTTAAAATACTTAGCCCTTATTCTCTTCGCATACGTAGGCTCGGCACTTTTGTCTCATCTAGGTTGGAAGAATATATTAACTCACTATACGTTTACTCCACACCTTAGTTTCTCTAAAAACGATCTAATCATCATTTGTGCCATAATCGGGACGACAATATCGCCGTATATGTTCTTTTGGCAGTCTTCCCAGGAAGTTGAAGAAGCGATCAAGGTCGGAAAGCTTACTATCAAGCAACGAGCTCACGTTACAAGGCGCCAGATTCATGCAATTAACCTAGACGTTTGGTCGGGAGCGTTTTTTTGTGAAGCCATCGCGTACTTTATAGTTGCAGCCTGTGGCGGTGTCTTGTTTATGCACGGTATAACTAATATCCAAACTGCCGCACAAGCAGCGGAGGCTCTCAGGCCGTTCGCTGGACAGGCTACCTATCTTTTATTTGCAGCCGGTATCATCGGGGCGGGTTTATTAGCCATACCGGTTTTGGCCGGTGCTAGCTCATATGCCATATCCGAAAGCTTCGGTTGGAAAGAGGGGCTGTACAAAAAACTCGGAGGGGCATCAGCTTTTTACGGTACGATTATAATATCGATGATTATCGGTATCAGCATGAACTTCTTAGGGATTAATCCCATCAAGGCGCTAATCTACGCCGCAGTGGCAAACGGCATAGTCGCTCCGATTGTTATGGCCACAATTTTAAGGATAGGCAGTAATGAGAAAATTATGGGGCAATGGAAGAACTCGAAAATCGGTACTGCTGTCGGTTGGTTTACGACTGTGGTTATGGGATTATCAGGACTGGCGGCGATATACGCTTTAATACCGTCTAAGTGGTTATAGGCACAAGTTTCATAATATGGGTACCTTAGCTTTATGGGATAAGTGTCAAACGATAATGACTAGCACATTGCTTATAGCCTGATGATAAGCAAGGATGAAAGTACTTAAGATTTATAATACCGACGCTAGTAATCTTCTAGATTAACCAAGGCGGATAAAACGATTTGAATTTTCTGGGAATAAGCTAGGCATAACTGGTTTAATGATTTTAAGAGTTTAGTTATCTGCATAGCGAACAAGTTTTTTAGCTGTATACGTTTCACACTAGTATTACCTAATTGCGTAAAATAAGCTTTAACATTACTATAACTGTATAAGTTAAATAAACATTATGAAAATTTGAACTTATGAACAATTGGACAGGAATATTTATATTAAGCTGTTGGGTGGTTTTTTTCATTTATTGGGTGGTTAATGCCGCAAACGTTAAGCAGAATATAGAAAAGCACATTAGTTTAAGATATATTTTTTTACTTAGCTTGGTGGTAGGGGCGGTATTTATTACGATGCTATATGAAAAGACTTTTCTTCAAAACACTTTATGGAAAGCTTCAACACGTCTGGGAATAGTGACCGATTTGCTTGTCTCGGTTGGTTTATCTATCACACTCTGGGCCCGGGCAACTCTAGGTAAGAACTGGAGCGCTCATGTAACTCTCAAGAAAGGGCATAAACTTATTAAGCACGGACCCTATGCAGTCGTTAGACACCCGATCTATTCCGGCATGATAATTATGTCTGTGGGAACGGCAATCAATATCGGCCGAGTATACGCTTTCGTATTACTGGCGGCCATGCTTGTTGGTTTTATCGCTAAGTTCAGGCTTGAGGAAGAGCTGATGCTTAAGCACTTTACTAAGGAGTATAAGCTTTACAAAAAGCGGGTTAAGGCGCTTGTACCCTACATCTTTTAATAGACATATCAAAAAAATATATAATTTTGCAAAATAATATGAATATAAAACCCAAAGAAAAATACAATAGCATGGAACTGATGGCATGCAGAGAGTTAATATCATGCGCCTAGCTCATATCCCAACATCAGTGATGGCGGTTTCAGACGTTAAGATAACCTTGACGCACCTGTTTATCTACTTTCTAATCTCAGTTATTTTAGGGTTTGTGATAGCGTCGGTATGAGCACGATAGGGATAATTAAAATTATTAAACAGAGAATTTTAAACTGACATGCACGTAATTATAGCGGCCGTAATAATTCATATGCCGACTGTACGGTTAGTATCGATCCTGTTTGCAGGTTTCTTGGGCGGTATTTTGCTCGGTATAATCTTTTAATATTAATCTTATGCTACACAGCCAGCCACTTAAGATAGATTTCCTAATACCGCTTGATTCTAAGTATTGGCTCGTAACTACTTAATCAAGTTTTACCCTTCAGTATTTTAGTACGGCGGGTTTATCAACCGTTAATTTTGACTAAATACATACATATAGGATCTATAATCCTTAACATCAAACAGGGGTGTTTCCGTTATATGCAGTCTTTGTGCTTGCGACTCCGCGGTGGATAAATCGTTTTATCGCCGCCAGACCGATTTGCTCTTTGTACGCTTCATAAACTTCATCCAAACGTTCTATTGGAGTACTTGTGTTAGCTTTAAGAAACTTGAGTGTTAATTGGTAATTAATTAATTCACGGGCACAATCGTTAATCCTTGCTTTTTTAGCTGATGGTTCGTACCCCATCAGATTAAAACCGCTTTGCTCTGCCACAAACGATCCAATTAACTGCATACGTCGTACATTTACTTTTGCGGTTATACCGAGCACGCTTTCCGCACTCAATGCTTTTAAGATGGGTATTGACTTCACCCAATTTCCGACGGTTGATGTTGAAGTGTCTTCTATTTCAATTCTATGATGATCAAATCCTTTATTAGTCAAATAATCGGCCATCAATTGAGCTTCAGTTGCACCGTAAATGTCGCCATGGACAGGACCTTGTCCGCAGCAGATAACTTTATCTACGGAATTAGTCGCCAATAACTCTGCGGCTTTTTGAGCATTAAAACTAGTCCCGGTAGACATTCGGTATGTATCTCCTAAGACTTCAAAGCCCGAACCATGGACTATTCCCGCTTCAGCCAATAGTTTATGCATGAATATTATTTAAAGCATAAAATTATTTGTATGTAAAGTTATTTTATAGGCGCTTATAAGATTTAAGGCATGACTTAGGAAGAATTAACTCTAGCCTTAATGGTTGGATATTATGACACAATACTAAAAGACAGCTTCATACTATCAACTATAAATGACCTATGGAGTGCTTTTAGATACGATAAAATTATTATCACCAGAATTCAACATGTCATGGAGGGTTATGTAAGCCACTTGGTACAAGTCCATAGTCAGGAGGACAATTATGGACATGTACAACTTAAGACAAATACCTTCAGAAGCTAAGATACGTAAGTATCTAAGGCACGCTGTTTTTGGAGGTA
>JAJYZG010000012.1 GCA_021800155.1 bacterium | reverse complement strand
TTAGTGCTGTTGGTGTGAACGAAAAGGTTATCGGACGTTACATTGAGCAACATGGCCAAGCAGACAGTGGACAAGCTATGCTTGAACTACAATTGATGCTGTGCCAAAAGGTCATAGAGGCTCACTTGGTGTATACTTTTTTCGGGTATTCAATCTTCGGGGTGTGGCGCAGCCTGGTAGCGCGCAGCGTTCGGGACGCTGAGGTCGTCCGTTCAAATCGGATCACCCCGACCAAACACTAACTATCCAATTAATGGAAATTCTGCTCAGTCTTGCCGCCATTGCAGCCTTACTTGTAGGTAATGAGGTATGGTTTAAGAAGCGGAAACGGAGCCAAGAACATCCACGCAAATCGATTCATATAGTCGTTGGTAGTTTTATTGCGTTTTGGCCGTTATTTATGAGCTGGAATACGATTCGACTGATCAGCCTGGTTTTTTTAATCGCAGTTGTAATATCCAAGACACTTAATCTTTTTGCTTCAATTCATGAAGTTGAGCGTTTTACTTTAGGTGAAGTTGGTTTTGCAGTTGCTGTCGGCCTAGTTTCGTTTATTACTACCAACAAGGGTATATATGCTGTGTCAATTTTGCAGATGGCTTTAGCTGACGGTCTGGCTGCGGTAGTTGGTCTTAGATTCGGTAAATCTAATCGCTATCATGTGCTATCAGCACACACGAAGAGTGTTGTGGGAACCACCACCTTCTTTGTTTGCTCCCTCATGATAGTCGCCGTAGCCAGAGCAGCTTTCTTTATTCATGTTCCTTGGAGCACACTAATTGGCGCTAGTGTTGCCGCCACAATTATCGAGAACCTTTCAGTTTACGGATTAGATAATTTATTAGTCCCGGTAGCTTACGCGCTTATTTTAGTGTTTATATAGCTTTGATGTTATGAGCTCTTAAAGCATTAAAGATTACGACTACGTCTACTACTTCTTGGAGAATTGCCCCATACACCGGCATGAACTTACCAGTCGCAAAAATCCCCATCAAAATAAGACTGAGAGCAATCCCGACTAAAATGCTTTGTCTAGCGATGGAAAAGGTTTTCTTTGCAATCTCGAACGCCGAAGCGACCAGACTTAGGTCATCCTGCATGATTACAATATCTGCTGAATCGCTGGCTGCCGTTGAGCCCCTGGCTCCTAAGGCGATCCCTACGTCTGAACCGGTGAGTACCGGAGCATCGTTAACCCCATCACCGACAAAAACCGCCGGACGCTCTTTGATATCTTCTAGAGCATGTAGTTTCTCTCCGGGTAGAGTTTCAGCATAAACGGTGCGAATGCCAACCTGTTTAGCAATTGCGTCTGCTGTGGTGCGGTTGTCCCCGGTTATCATGACTGTTCGCGTCATGCCAAGGTTTAATAATCTTGCGACAGTCCGTTTTGCTTCGTCTCGCAACCGGTCGCTTAGAAAAATAGCTCCGACCAAACGACCATCAACTGCTATTACAACTGTTGTACGAGTTTTGCTGTCAGGAATTTTAGTTATTTTTACACCTTCTCTTTCCAGGAAATCTACTCGCCCCAGTAATACGTGGCCGCCCTTATGGGTAGCACTTAAACCTTGACCCGGTAGTTCACGGATAGTTTTAAGCTTAATGATACGTATTTTTTGACTTTCAGCTGCCTTTACGATCGCTCTTGCAATAACGTGGGATGAATTTTGTTCGACACTTGCAGCGAGTGCCAGAACTTCATCTTTGCTATACGGAGCGAAGGCCTTTATGCTCTCAAGCGATAAATTGCCAGTGGTTAAGGTACCGGTTTTATCAAAGATGACGGTTTTAGCTTCCGCGAGTTTTTCTAATGCTGATCCGGTTTTGACGATGATACCGTACTTAGAGGACCTGCTCATGCCGGAAATAAGTGCAATAGGCGCTGCTAATAGTAAGGGACAGGGTGTAGCAACCACGATTATCTCTAAGAAACGGATCGCATGCCGGCTTAATATCCAGACAGCAATAGCTAGAATATAGGCTATAACTGTAAACGGTATGCTGTAGCGGTCGGCTAAACGTACAAACGGTGCTTGTGACGCAGCAGCTGATTCAACCAGCTTGACGATTTGTTGGTACTGGCTATCGTTTGCCGTGTGGATAGCTTTTACGGTTACCGGCTGGTCGCCATTAAGCGAGCCGCTCAATATCTGTTCACCTACGCCGTGGTTAACTGGCAGGCTTTCTCCAGTCAAGCTGGATTCATTAAAGCTGCTACTACCATCGATTATCAAGGCATCGACCGGTACTATTTCACCTGGTTTTACAATCAGTTTGTCACCAACCTTAACATCGCTGGCCTTAACCTCGATTAGTTTTCGTCCTCGGATAATATGCGCTTGCTGGGGCGAACCCTTTAAGAGTGTGTCAAGTTCGCTATGTGCCCTCTGTTCAGCATAGTTTTCAAGACCAGAGCCCCCGGTTAACATTATTACGATAACTATTGCGGCGAAATCCTGTCGCAAGGCTACTGATGCAATGATGGCCGTAAGCGCAAGGATATCGATGCCATATGATCCGTTTTTGATGTCATCCCACATTGACCGGAGGATTGGTAGGCACTCAACTACCGATACGGTTCCCATTTCCCATAATGCCGCGGTACGAAGATTACTCAAGTATAGTCCAATGCCAATAATTAAAGCGGCCCCTGCTAACACCAGAAGCTTATATGTCTTCAAAATCGGCCAGACTTTCTTTAATTTCATAGATTATTTCATATTAGTAGATGGGGCGAATGGAGGGACTTGAACCCACGACCTCTGGGACCACAATCCAGCGCTCTAACCGGCTGAGCTACATTCGCCGTAACAGTTTGGTCCCAATAAACAGGGGTGATTATACTTAACCTCAGCCATACTTGGCAAGTATGCTCGCCACTTAACCGTATATTGACCTCCGTATTTCACATTCGGACAACACTGTATTTGCAACTTTTTGGTAGCCTCTTGCGTTAAAGTCGCTAAAAGATTTTTTGAGTCTTTCATTATTTAGCACAGATACGTTAAGCTCAAGCTCATCATTAAAGATATATCTATAAACTTTGTGCGAGGCGAGCCATTTTCTATGGTTTTCCTGGGTGTTTTTGCTAAGACTTAGGCTACCAATTGCCTCAATCCGCACTAAGTAATCAAAATGCCGCCTCGTTAAGCCACCCCAAAGATCTAGCCAATCTTGCAGGGGTCCGATATCTTCTGCTAGTTCCCGGTAAGTCTTAAAAGGCATAAAACTTAACTCATGAGGAACTGATAATGCATCTTCCAAAGGCATAATTTAAGTACCAACATTATTATGCTAAACAGCAAAAAGACCCGTTGCCGGGTCTCTTGCTGGTTAAGTCATTGCTGACTTAACCTGTCATCTTGCGATGGCAACCACCTCAACGATGGTAAGTCTTAGTTTAGCAGGCTGGTTTTTTAATGCAAGACCCCCGAAGCATGATTGTGTATAAATTTGTGGAAAAAATTTAATATTCTATCTGTTATTACACACCAAAAAATTGATTAACAAATCATCTATAAAGCTTATGGTTATACACAGGTTTTACACTACGGCTTTGGAACGTAATGGCCTTGCAAATTACTGAAATTGAGTTGCTGGCCACACTTCAGCTCTAGCTAAGTTGGATCTGATTGAATGAGCCTAAGCTAGTATCAGGTATAGGATGATCAATGAATGTTATTAACAGAGGTGTCAGAAATGCTTTCCGGAATTCGGTAAGGACGCTTGCTATAACGGTAATAATTGGCTTGAGCTTAGGGTTGGCACTGGCTATGCTTGTAGCTCACCAGGCGGTTGGGAGAAAAATTGACTCGGTGCAAGCTGACGTGGGTAATACGATCACAATATCACCGGCAGGCTTTCGTGGCTTTACCGGCACCGGCAACCCCCTGACAACTGCTCAGCTAGCTTTTATAAACAAACTGCCCCAGGTTACCGCGACCGAAGAGAGTTTGAGTGACAGGTTGACTAGTTCAGATACTAATCTCAAATCGGGCATCAGTTTAGGCAGACTCGGACGGCGTTTCTTGTCTAATAGTGGCAGTTTCTCGGGTAACTCAAACTTTAACTTTGCCAATTTTACGCCCCCAATCCGGGTAATTGGCACTACGGCGCCGACCGACCTTGCGAATACAACTGGCGGTGGAACTTTTAAACTGGTTAGCGGAACTGTCTTTTCGAGTGGTAGTGACGCCAACGTTGCTTTAGTCGGCTCGTCAATCGCCTCTAAGAATAATCTGAAGGTAGGATCAACTTTTACTGCCTATTCTTCAACCATTACAGTTCAAGGAATTTTCAGCTCGGGCAATACTTTTAGTAACAACATAATTATTTTCCCGCTAGCGACCGAGCAGCGTATATCTAACAGTCCCAATGAACTCACAGGTGCCATTGTCT
This sequence comes from bacterium, assembly GCA_021800155.1. GTDB lineage: Bacteria > Patescibacteriota > Saccharimonadia > Saccharimonadales > UBA4665 > JAJZWH01. The sequence goes on along the minus strand of JAJYZG010000012.1, from coordinate 20,622 downwards.
ATGTTAGCTCAGCTTCGGATGTGAATTCAGTAACCAGTTTGATTACTAAACAATTAGGTAGCGCCGCAGATGTTACTAATTCAGCTCAGCAAAACCAAAACTATATCAGTTCGCTTAACGGTATCCAGACAGTCTCCCTTTATTCTCTGATAGGTGCCGCAATTGCTGCGGCCATCATCATATTGTTAGCCATGATCATGATAGTAAGAGAGCGCCGCCGGGAGATTGGCGTACTTAAGGCAATCGGTGCGACTAATCTCAAGGTTACAACTCAATTCATGGTAGAGGCAGTAACCCTGACTGTATTGGGTGGCATTGTTGGAGTAATTATAGGTGTATTTGCCGGCAGTCCGATCACTAATACACTGGTATCTAGTGCCAACAGCACCAGTTCTTCCACTATAGCCGGTTTTGGGGTACGCCGCCGGGGCGGTTTTTTTGGCGGAGGTGGAGTAATCCAGCGACACGGGGGTTTCTTTAGCCGCAATATCTCAAATATTCATGCTGTAGTCGGTTGGGATGTACTGATTTATGGAATCATAGCTGCCGTACTTATTGCTATTATCGCCAGCTTTGCCGTATCGTTTATCATCAGCAAGATCCGGCCGGCGGAAGTAATGAGAGTTGAATAGGAGTAATAATGCTTGAAGTCGAGGGTCTTACTAAAACATTCCCAGGCGGTTCACAGCCGGTTAAGGCAGTAGATAACGTATCCCTTAAGGTTAAGGACGGCCAGTTTGTTTCTATTATCGGCAAAAGCGGTAGCGGCAAAAGTACACTGCTTAGCTTGCTGGGAGCCTTGGATAAACCGGATAGCGGCAGTGTTAAGGTGGACGGACAAGACATCTCAGTTTTAAGCCAAGCTGACTTAGCTAAGTATCGCAGCCGAAAGATTGGCTTTGTTTTTCAAAGCTACAACTTAATACCTAACCTCAATGCATTAGAGAACGTGATGCTTGCTATGGAATTAGCAAAAGAGCTATCTAAGCCTGAACGCAAGGAAAGAGCTAGACAACTTCTTAATCAAGTCGGGGTTGAGGGCGATAGACAACAGCGCAAGCCGGGTAAACTAAGCGGCGGTGAACAACAACGAGTTGCGATTGCCAGGGCTATCGCCAATAAACCAAAGCTAATCTTGGCCGATGAACCAACGGGGAATCTGGACAGTCAAACAGGTAAGATGATTTTTGATTTATTGCATAACCTTGCAAAGTCTGAGAATACGACCATATTAGTTGTGACGCACGATCTATTAATTGCTGGCAAGACTGAGTCAACTTTTAAATTGGTTGACGGGAAACTTACCAAGGAAAACTAAAGTACTTTTTATTAGCTTTTTTAGCCACACCTAGTTTATTGCAGCTTGGCAAAATTAATGGTAGGTAAGGAACTGTGGCGCCCCGGGATGGATTCGAACCAACGACCTTAGGCTTAGAAGTCCTCTGCTCTATCCAGCTGAGCTACCGGGGCAACATACAGATTATACCCAAAATATACTTACCTGACTGCGATTATGATGCAAAAATAGGAAGCAGCTAACTGCAGCTTAGTTAGTCCCGGTAATTTATTTGAACTGATCGATCCAAAAACTTCAATTGTTTCTGAATATAAAATCAGATACCGCCATCAGCATATAAATTATTGTAAGTCCTCGATTGAGGCTTGCGTACTAACTCAGTCAGTTTCTGGTAATCTAGAGATTGGGCGAGTGTGGTATAACGGCCATTACCTTGGATTTCCAATCCAAAGATGGGGGTTCGACTCCCCCCACTCGCACCAATGCATCTCAAACGTTTTTCAAACAGTATAGTTTCTAACATCTGAGTCCATAACGGCTTCTTTTTGCTGTATTTAAATTATGAAAGATGTACTCAACGGACTTCGTAATTACCCGTTATGGAAACTACATCTGAGCTAGTAGAGTATGACTATGGCAAAATTGATGAGCTGATTGATAATTTTCCTGACGAAAAGTGGGCTACAGCTCCAAAGCTCCGTAACCCCGCCAATGATAGTCTATTTATATAGCTCAATCCCTAGGCAACTCAACGACCGATTGAGCGGCAACCGATTGGAGCAATGCTCGGAAAAGCTTATTTAGTCTGCAGACTATGTATATTCTGCAGTCAAGCAAAAGTTTCTAGAAATAGACCCAGAGACTGTAGTTAAAATCGATAAATTACTCAACGCTATAGCTAACAATATTGCAAAGACTAATATGGAGGCCGAGAACAAAAGTAAAAAAGAATTAGAGCCTTGGCTTGAAAAGTATAGCTTTTGGAAAGAAATGCAAGGCGACAGCATGTCCATCTGTAAATATCTCTGTGATGCCCAAACTCAATGATCAACACCGTTAGTTTATGCTCGGATATGTCATAGATATCTCTACATTCACCAATTCTTAGTCTCCAGCTCCGTGAATCGACCATGGGTCCGACGTTTTCCTTGCGAGGGTTGACCCTTAGTTTATGGATGGATTTGGCTATAAGCGGTTCTATATTAGGGATTAACTTTTTAAGTTCTTTTTTAGCGCTTTTAGTAAACTCAATTTCGTAGGTCTTCATCAGCCAGACCTAATTCATGTAAGATGGTTTCAAAACGTGTTCGCAACAAAGCCGCTCAAGCGTACCGCAGGTGTAAGTATATGGTTCTTGCTAGTCACTTTTTGTTTTGCGTAAATAATTATTCGTTGTGATAAGTGCTGTTATTTTGTCTGAGGTAATCCCAAAAAGACTTTCGACATCGACATCAGCCCTCAATCGAATACGAGAGTTGCGTCAAGCTAAAGATCCTTGTCTTGACAGAACTTTAACCGAGCTTTCCCTTAGTGTATATCTTCAGGATTTAGCTAGATATCGCTTATTACTGCGATGTGTGCCCCTAGTGTATTGAGCCGTTCGGCTAAATCTTCATAGCCGCGGTTGATCGTGTAAACATTTCTTAACAGCGATACTCCAGGGGCTGCCAGCATGCCGATCAATAGCATAACTGCCGGCCGGATGCCGCTTGGGCAAACCAGATCAGCCGGTTTAAAACGGGTTGGTCCGGTAATAAACACACGGTGAGGATCGGCTAGTTCCATTTTAACGCCAATCTTTTTCATCTCTGTGTACATCAATGCGCGATCTTCATATATCCAGTCGTGGATCAAAGTGCGGCCATGCGCAACTGCTGCAATGGGCACGAAGTATGGTAGATGATCAATATTAAGGCCCGGAAAGACATTAGGATGTAGCTTTTCTTTTGGCGCACTTAGGCTACCGTTATGTTTGTACAAGCGTATATCTACCAAGTCGGTAAACCCGTTGTCGGCTTTGTAGGTTTGACTGGTTTCATACTTTAGCCCCATTTTTTCGAGTTTCAGAAGCTCTAGTTCCAAAAATTCAAGCGGTGCTCGTTTAACCGTGATAGCTGAATTGGTGGTGACGGCAGCTGATATAAAAGTCATTGCCTCAACCGGGTCTTCACTTGGGCTATAGGACACGTTTCGGTTAATTTCCTTAATCCCGTGGACGATCAATGTCGACGTGCCGATGCCTTCGATTACGACGCCAAGCTTGTTTAACAGCAAACACAAATCCTGTACGGCGTAATTAGCACTTGCCATCTTAATTACTGATTTGCCCGGAGTTAAGGCGGCTGCCATCAGTATATTCTCAGTAGTAGTATCACCTGACTCATACAAGACTACATGCCTAGAGGGCAGCTTAACTTTCGTACTGATTTGGTAATGCTCTGACTTGGTTTCGACGCTAACTCCATACTCCTCAAGTGCATAGAGGTGTGGCAGTACGGTTCGTCTACCAAGATCGCATCCACCGGCATAAGGAATAATAAATTGCTTACTGCGGTGAATGAGTGGTCCGATGAGCATCAAAACGCTGCGCGTTTTTTTGGCAGCTTCGTGATTAATATTAGCCAAATCTAAATGCTCGGGTACTTTTATTGAAAGGTCACTGCCGTTCTGCCACTTTACATGCACTCCCATACTCTCTAACACTTCAATTATCCGGTTAACTTCCTCGATCCGTGCAATGTTTTTTAAGGTTGTGGTTCCTTTATTAAGCAAACTGGCGCATAGTAATCCAACGGAGGCGTTTTTACTGGTTTTTAAGGTAATCTCGCCACTTAGTTCATGCCCGCCCTCAATTCTTAGATTAACCGCACCGGAAGTGACGCTGATTAGTTGTTTGTTGAGGACCTCGCTGATACGTCCTAGAGTTTCAAGACTAAGGTTTTGTCTTCCGTGCTCCATTCTATTGACGGCTGATTGTGATGTCGAAAGACGTTTTGCAAATTCCGTTTGCGTCAAGCCACGCTCTTGTCGTATCTGGGCAATTAGTTGGCCAATCTGTTCATTTGTCGTTAACATGCAGCAGTTATATCATATGTGGTGTTATACTGGCAATACTTTTGTTTTGGCTGACAAGTGACACTTATTTTAATCGCACGAAGGGCTTGTTACAATAGCAGTTGAATAGTTAAGAGATATATTATTTGTGAAAGACACGCAAATTGCAAAATTGATTGCTGCAGAAGCAAAACGCCAGCGCGAAGGTCTAGAGTTAATTCCTAGCGAAAATTATGTTAGCAAAGAAGTGCGTGAGGCCATGAGCAGTGTATTGACCAATAAATATTCTGAAGGCTATCCCGGAAAGCGCTACTATGGCGGGCAAGTTAATACCGACAAAATAGAACAGCTAGCCATTGATCGAGCCAAATCATTATTTAAGTCGGATCACGCTAACGTGCAGCCGCACTCCGGAGCCCCGGCCAATGAGGCAGTGTATCATGCGTGGTTGGAACCCGGCGATACGATTATGGGGATGGAGCTTAGTCATGGTGGACATTTAACGCATGGTAGACCCGGGACTATCTCTGCTAAACTGTTTAATTTTGTCCGTTATGGCATCAAAGATATCGAGACTGGCGAAATTGATTATGATCAGATGCGCGCAGTTGCGCTCAAAACCAAGCCAAAAATTATATTAGCAGGCTACTCATCCTATCCGCGCGAGCTTGATTACGCCAAATTTGCCGCAATCGGCAATGAAGTCGGCGCGATGTTGATGGCCGATATGGCACATATTGCCGGCCTGATTGCCGGGGGTGTCTTAGCTAATCCGTTTGACTCTGGTTTTCATGTTATGACGACTACGACACACAAAACCTTGCGTGGCCCACGCGGTGCGATGATCCTTTCCCGTGGTAGTGTATCTAACCCGCTTAGACCAGTAGAGAAGACACTAGAAAATTTGCCTACCTTGATAGACCGCACGGTGTTTCCGGGGTTGCAGGGTGGGCCGCATATGCATATTATTGCCGCTAAAGCCGTGGCGTTATTTGAAGCTGCCCAACCGGAATATAAAGATTACTGCAAACAAGTACTGAGTAATGCCCAAGCTTTGGCCCGCGGTCTAATACAGCGTGGTTTTAAGCTCATAACTAATGGTACTGACAACCATATGATGGTAGCGGATATTCAATCCAGTTTCGGATTTGACGGTAGCGTAGCGGAGTTGACTTTAGACCGTATCGGGCTGACGCTGAATAAAAATGTTATACCTGATGATCCTTTGCCGCCCTATAAGCCGAGCGGTATACGCTTAGGCACACCAGCTGTTACAACCCGCGGGTTGAAAGAGGAACATATGGATCAAATTGCAAAGTGGATATCACTGGCACTTAAACGTCGCAACAGTGAGACTGACCTCGACAAATTAGGTAAAGAGGTTAAACAGCTCGCAACCCAATTCCCTCTACCATAGACAGCTGGACTAAGGTAATAGCTGCGGTTCCATCATCAGTTCAACGCCGAATTGTTGAGCTACTTTAGTTTTTACTTGTTGGGCAAATTGCAGTAGACCAGCTGTTTGATTGGCGCTTTGGTTAACAAACACCAGCGCTTGAGTAGGCCATGTAGCAATGCCGGTTACCTGGTCGTAGTAATTAGCAAAACCAGTCTGAGCAATTAACCAAGCAGCAGATAATTTTACCTGACCATTATCTGCGTCCCAATGCGGTACGGCTGGATATCTCTCTTCGAGGGTCGACAAGACGTTGCTATCAACGATGGGGTTATAAAAAAAAGAACCACTGTTAGCAATAGTATTGGGGTCTGGCAGTTTGGCCCGGCGGATATCTGTGACAGCCTGACGTAAAGCGGCGGGTGTGTATTGGGTAATTCCGTGTGTTGCCAGGTAATTAGATACGGCCGGATAGAAGGGCGGCAATGGGCTGGCTTTGCTCAGCATTAGGGTAATTGATGTGATGAAATAACGTCCTTTAGCACTGGTTTTAAAAATACTGTTACGATAAGAAAAACCGCAGTCCAAAGCAGCCAGGGTCACCAGGTGATTGGTCTGCGAGTCGTATGCAGACAGCGTAACTAAGGTCTGCGCAATTTCCTGGCCGTAAGCACCAACATTTTGAACTGGAGTTGCTCCGGCAGTACCTGGTATAAGACTGAGGCACTCAATGCCAGTCAAACCTAGTTCGACCGTTTTAGCCACGGCTTCATCCCATATTTCACCGCTTCCGATTGTGACATAACTGCCAAATTCATCGTCCTTGACACTGAATCCCCGAATGCGGTTAACGAGCACTAACCCCGGATAACCTTCATCGCGCCATATAATGTTGCTTCCTTTGCCGATCATAATAATCGGTAAATTAAGTGCTCTAGCGGCTGCCACTGCATTTTTTAATGCTTCTTCGTCTTCAACTTCTGTCAGGTAGGCAGCGTTACCGCCGAGTCTCATAGTTGAGTACTCGCGAAGTGATACGTTTTGTTTAAAATTTTCCATCAAGCACTCCTTATTCTAACTATAACAACAAACAATAACTTGCATAAGCGTGAGGCTTGGATATACCATTTAACTATGGGTCAATCCTCAAGCAGTCCGCAACCATATATTAAGCTCGGGCAACAACTCAAAAACTACCGTAAAGCTAAACATGAAAGTCTTGCTGAAGTATCCGGAGCCGTCGAAATCGATGAACATGTTCTAGAACGCTATGAAGCCGGGCTTGACCGGCCGGACGAAGAAATTCTAAATTTACTGATAAGTCACTACCGGTTGGCTGACCCGTTGGCCATGCAGCTTTGGGAGCTGGCCGGATATGCCGGCAGCTTGGACGGTATTGATATGATAGAAGCAACTCTTGCTTCTGCTCGGCAGTTAGTGATGGTTTTGACGACAGATAACCGTACGATCTATTCAGATGGTGTAAATATAGATTGTAATCAGCTGGGGCTACAGGTAACGTTTACTCAGTCAAATCAACAAGGGAAGGGCATACCAATTGCACGTATCGGTATGAGTTATGAGCAGGGTGCTGAAGTCATTAAAGCCTTAACTGTTGCTTTAGGCTATGGTAAATTTGGCAGAGGCCAGATGCTGCCGCCAGGTAAAAAGGTGTAAGAATTATTACAAGGTAACCTGATACATAAGGGCTATGATGAACTCCGTGTTAACTAAAAAGATGGATTTAAAACATCTTGAAGGAAAAAAATGACGATCGAACAAATGCTCGATAATTTACAGAAGATGGCTCAAAAAACCACTATCGTCAAACCAAAAAAAGTTTGAATAATACCGAAAAATGTTGTTATTAAGACCCTCCGGTATAACCGGCGGCGTAGTGAATAACAAAGTAAGCCCATAAAATTCCGCTTAGTAATAGTACACTTGCGTAGGCGATGGTTTTTTTACGTGTTTTGGCGAACAGCATAAATTGAACCGGAAAGGCCATCAAGACGTAGCGGCTGTAACCGGCAAAGTTGCCCCCTATTAAGGGCAGTAGCACGAAAAGTAAACTGTAAAGGGCAAAACTAAGCTGCCGCTTCCACCAATAAATAACTGCTGCTATGACAGTTAGATACAAAATTAAATCAATTGGCGTTGCCGAATTAATGATTTGTGTAAACGGATTACCGCTTAGCCAGTGGTTGTGGCGCTGCGCGCTTACAAAAGCCAGCGGTTTATTGAAACTATAAGATAGGTAAATAATATAGCCGACGATACCGCTGATACCGATAGTTACAGCGGCTATCAGCTTGCCCCAATTAAGTCTAGCCTCAAGTAGCAGCAAACCGATCAGGGCCGTAATAAATATACCTTCGGGATGAGTTGCGGTAGCTAACCCTGCCATTAACCCTGCTATCAGGTAGCGTTTGTTTAGCGCAAAGTAGATGGCGGCTAGCGCTAAACAGGCAAAGAGGCTTTCGGTATAAGTGGCTGCCAGAAAAACACCGGTTGGAAAAAACAGAAACAGCAGCATCCCCATGACTTTAGTTGAAACATCTAAGTCCTTAAATAATTGAGCTAAGATTTTTAGATAGAAATATAGCGCTATCGCTAAAGCTAACCAACTGACAATCAGAGCAGATATTAGAGGTGAGCTGATTAAAAACATAAATAAACGGATGAGCAGTGGATAAAGCGGGAAAAATGCCGTTAATGCCCGGTTTGAATAACCGTGTTGAGCGATCGAAAGATAGTGCGGTCCATCCCACTCGGACATAAAATCCAGATGGGTACCGGGTTCAGCTAAATAACGTGCATTAGGGTCGGGATTGCCCGGTATGACCAAATTCGAATAATGCCCAAGTCCCAGTGTGATCACAACGAATATGAGCGTTAGCAGCAGTGCTATTAAGCCCGTATGGTGACTAAGCCAAGTTACAACCGATTTAACTTTTTTCTCCATTTTTGAACTAACTGCTTTCAATTATACCGCCTGATTCACTGAGTCATTGCTTTCTTAGGCTAGGATATAATACATCCCTATATGGATTCCCCTAGAGTCATCACGACCTTAGATAATGAATTCGGTCAGTTTACGGTCGAAGAACTGGTTTATGATAACCGCCGTGCTCGAGTACTATTTGCGGGACCACTCCATGCGGCTCAGTCAGGGATTCCTTTGGATAACAATCCGCATATGTTATTTGACTACAACCAACTGCTACTAGAACTAACAGCGGAGATTAACCCAGGCTCACTGCTGATTCTTGGAGGAGGCGTTTTAACTCTACCGACTGCCATAACCAATACTCTGGTAAGAACTAAAGTAACTGTCGTTGAAATAAATGTCGGCTTGATCGAGTTGGCTAGACAATATTTCGGCTACCGGCAAAACGCCAGACTTAAGGTTATTGTTGATGATGCAGGACGGTTTATGTTCAATCAACGTTTAAAGTATGATCTGATTATTACCGATGTTTTCGATAACTTTACTCTGCCTCTAAAATTCCGCAGCCGTCAATTTGCCGCAGCGTTGGCCGGAGCCTTAAATACTGGCGGACTGGTTGCGACTAATTGCATCTCTTTCATTAGCTCAGATCAGAACTCTCCGCTTGGACAGATCAAGGCGTCCTATGCTAAAGCCATCGGCCCGACCAAGATTATAAAAGTTGATCCGAGTTATCCCAAAGAGGTTTCACAAAACCTGATTGTTGTGTCGGGCGATAAGTCTAGCCAGGTTCTTAAACACAAGGTATCAATTAATCTTTTTTGAATTTGGCAATACGCTCACGTTTAACTTAATATAGAAGATATAGCTGCAAAGCCAAAATAATGGGTAAAAAAAATATAATCGAGCGAACAATTGAGGCGCCTGCAAAGGCACTCGATTTAGGTGTCGAAGGGGGTCAGAAAATTGCTCAAACCCTTCCTGTAGATAAATACAAGCAACCGCTCAAACGAGCTAAAAGCTACTGGTATCTGCTGGGCCCGGGGTTAACAACCGGCGCCTCGGATGACGACCCCTCAGGCATTGCAACTTATTCACAGACCGGCGCACAAAACGGCTTTGGCCTACTATGGACAGCAGCATTTACTTTTCCGCTGATGGCGGTAATCCAAGAAGTATGTGCCCGCATCGGTTTAGTTACGGGACGAGGATTGGCCGCTAATATTCGGATGCATTTCGGTAAACGGATACTGTATATTTCGACACTCTGTTTATTTGCGGCTAACACCTTTAACATTGGCGCAGATATTGGAGCAATGGCCAATGCTGTCCAGCTGGTATTCAAGCTCCCGACTGTTTTGCTGGTGATAGTCACTACAATATTGATTCTAATGCTCCAGATTTTCACTCCGTACGCTCGTTATGCCAGATATCTTAAATGGTTAGCGATGGTGCTATTTGCCTATATACTTTCAGCAATACTAGCCCATCCGCACTGGTCAACCGTTGCTCATTACGCACTGATTCCTCACATAAAACTCACTAAAAGCAATGTGATTTTACTAAGTGCGGTGCTCGGCACTACGATTACTCCGTATCTGTTTTTCTGGCAAACATCGCAAGAGATTGAGGAGGAGATAGCTGATGGTAAAGTTACACTTGCCAGCCGCACTGGAACCGATAAACAATCCTTAAAGAAGATGCGAATTGACGTTTGGTCAGGTATGGCCCTTTCAAACATCGTCATGTTTTTTATTATCGCTGCCTGTGCCAGCGTGCTGTTTACCCACGGTATCACGAACATTAATACTGCTGCTCAAGCTGCCCAGGCGCTGCGTCCTTTTGCCGGTAACGCAACCTATTATCTATTTGCTCTTGGTATTGTCGGTATGGGTCTGCTTGCCATCCCTGTATTGGCGGGCTCAAGTGCCTACGCAATTAGCGAGTCTTTAGGGAAGCGCCAGGGATTGAACTCAAAACTTAAGGAAGGGTATTCGTTCTATGGAGTGATTATCATATCGATGCTGGTCGGGCTAATCATTAACTTTTTAGGAATCAATCCAATTAAGGCTTTGATTTATTCTGCGGTTGCAAATGGAATTGTTGCCCCGATCATCCTGGTACTAATCATGCTAATTGCCAGAAATAAAAAGACCATGGGGCAGTGGAAAAACGGCAAAGTTAGCGGTTTTATCGGTTGGGTCCTGATTGTCTTGATGGCGGTTTCTGGTCTGGCAGCTATCTATAGCTTATTCTAAATGGGTTTTATACAAGAAAAACAGGTGCCAACCAAATTACGATCTTTGCCCATTGACGAACGTCTGGATCAGCTTAAAACTACCCTTAACGGTCTTAATGCGCCCGAGGTGCGCGAACTTCTAGGATAATACCGGTCAAATAGCTTCACTGATAATAATTTTTCTTACACTAAACTGCCACTAAAGCAATTTAGAGCACGCTTATTTATTTGCTGGTGATGGCGTGTTTGCTCTCGCTGCTTTTAAGGGGTTATTCAGATGTAGGATTAATAGCGGCCGTTCTTTGACGAAATACTGGGCTTGGTTTTCCCTAGGAATTCAAGTCTAAAAAAGCTATTGATAATCCCAAGCGCTTAGTTACTAAACAGGCTTTTTGTTTAGGTTATGGTGCTCAGGTGCTGATCGGCGAGGAGCAATTAGTTCCGGGCGACGTGATTATACTCAAAGAAGCCGACTCAGTTCCTGCTGATTGCCAGCTGATCAAGACGCCCAACCTGGCTGCAAATGTTCCTTTAATTGCTATCAGTACCGATAATGTCGATCCGGGCAGCTTACATCGCCCGAGTCGTTACAACATGCACTCACTAATCTTCGTGTCCATAGTGTTGGGCATCTATACGGTAATATTCGAGACCTTATATGCAATCGTAAAAAGCCAAAGTTTGGGTGTTGTACGGCACCAGCTTGTATTTGTTTTTAGCACTACTCGGTTTCGTTGTGATTATGGCCGTCAGTAACCTCCAGCACTTCTGCATGGCAGTCAAGATGTCTAGAGCCTTAAAACTGGCATTTGGAGTCAATATCCACAAGAACTGTTCTAATAGTGTATTTCCCATTAACTCAACAACTGTTTTCCTTTAAAGCCTTGAGCTTCCCGGCCTTACTCTTTATTTTGGCCTCTACGGAATCTATTTCGTGGGGTTGGATATTATTAAAGTCTGGTTTATCGCTCACAAAACTTGCCCACGTTGATTAAGCTATCCGATTTATCGGTACAGTCCAGATACGCATAGTGCTTAAGCTTTTGTTATACTAAACTTGCGCATGGATAAACAAAAACCAGAGGCTAGGAGTCAAGTTTATCGACGACCGTCTTATTTCATTGATGGTTTTTCTCAAGTAAATAGACCAAAACCATATCAGCCAATCTCCCGACCTACTCCGACCAACCCGACTCGGCGGTTAGAGACAGCTTCATTTGCCGATCAGACAAAGGCTTATCCGCCAAAGGTTGAACGACCTCAAGCACTCATTGGAACCTTGCCTCACGCCGGCCATCTGGTGACCCAAAAACCGCCACGCCGTTATAGGCCTTGGCCCAAGCGTGCGCTAAAACCAGTAATGATTATGGCGGTAGTGCTGCTGATCGGGTTCGGCGCTTGGCTCGCGGCTTCGGTTCTAGGCAGCATCGACAAAGTGTTCCACGGCAATTTATTTTCAGATGCCTATGTGCTAATTAAGAGTAGTCCGCTCAAGCAGTCGAACGGACGCATCAATATACTCTTAACCGGTGATTCGATCAATGATCCGCAAAACATTCGTCCGGCTTTGGCTGAATCCATCATGGTGCTTAGCTACAACCCCAAAAACCAATCCGGGTTTATCTTAAGTATCCCGCGCGATTTATGGGTCTATATACCAAAGATAGGGTACCGGAAAATCGATACCGCCAATGATATTTACACTTTTCGCGAGCCTGGGCTACCTTCCGGAGGCATGGGTCAACTACAGCAAATCGTCCAAAACGAACTGGGCATTCCCATTGATTACGAAGTCTTGTTTAATTATGCGGCATTGAAGGATGCAATAAATACTGCTTCGGGGATCACCATTGACATTAAGAGTCCTAATCCTAGTGGAGTATATGATTCCTATACTCGTCTAAGGCTGCCAAATGGTTGGGATAAACTTGACGGGCAGGAAGCGCTTGATCTAGTTCGTGCTCATGGCGACAATGTCAGCAGCGGCAATCCCTATGGGGTTTTAAACAATGCCTTTAATCGTATGCAGTACCAACGACAGGTACTGATAATGTTGCTTAAAAAAGCGCTGACAATCAGAGTCCTCAGTGACCCTATAAAAATGGTGAATTTGTTTGATAGTTTTGGCAACAATGTGCAAACGGATTTAACACTCTCTGCCGTGGTCAGTTTGCTTAAACTATCCGGCGGACTTAGCTTATCGCATCTAAAGCCGGCCACATACAGTTACGGAACTATTGATGCGCTACTTACCAACTATAAGTCACCCAATGGACAGGAGGTGCTAGTGCCTGCTTTAGGCATACATAACTTTACGGCCATCAAAGAGTTTTATGGGCAATTGACATCAAAATAGTAAGGATCTTGGATTATATGGTTTTTGCTATTGTTTCAGTTATCGGCCGCTCTTTTATAAGTTTTTTAAAGCAAACCAATTCAACACTAAACTTAAGCGTATTGCAACTATCTTTCATTGGGTGCATAATTACTACTAATAAGTATTAAGGAGAATTTAATAAATGGATTGGCAAGTTTACGTCTATAGTTTTCTAGCTGGTGTGCTTGGTGGCAACGGGGTGCCGCATTTTGTGCTCGGCATATCTGGAAAGCAACATCAGACACCGTTTGGTCGGCCGTCTTCCGCTGTCATTAATGTAATTTGGGGTTGGGTTAATTTTGTAGTAGCTGGCTTGCTGCTTTTCTATGGCCACATCCATACACATTTGCTGAGAGCTTTTGGTTGCGCTGCGATTGGCGCTCTCTTGATCGGCCTGCTGCTGGCATATACTTGGAGCAAACATCCGGAATACAATAAAATTGCTCGAAAAGCCTAAATTCTATACTCATTTGCTATAAGGCCTGAATATATAATAAACGGCTTAAGACGAAGCATTTAATTAAAGGCTAAAGCTTAAACGTTTTTATACCTCTGTTAGATTTGACACCTATTTTGCATTTGGTATCATCAGAACTTGTGTCTTAAAACCGGGAACCTGTTCTTAAGGACACACAATCGCCTATATCATACCCGAAAAAAGCAAAAGACCGCTCGTCTTGCGTTTAAGGCAAACGATTTAACTAACTACGGGTTTTTGATCAGGCAGGGAGGTAAAATGCGTTTATACGCAGCAGCTACGGCACTAGTTGGTGCCGTGGTTATCGCTATGGCAATAAGCACAACAGCTTTTGCCGCAGTAAATAAAACCAATAACCAAAATAACCACAATAATAATAACCAGGCACCAAAAGTTGTGACCGTACATAATGGCGACAGCTTGACCGAAATCGCGGCTGAGTTTAACACCACCTATGTACGGCTTTTTGATGCCAATAATCAGATCATGAATCCTAATTTGATCTATCCGGGTGAGCTGTTAACTATCCCTCTACCAGGACAGCAATTGCCAAACCGGCCGCTTCCTAGTGTGACCACCAATCAGGGGGTAGAGCCTACGCAACCTGTCGATAACGATAGTCAGTCGACTCAAGTTGTGTCTGCTTCGCCAAATCCGGATGCAAATAGTTCGGCAGCCACAGACCCAACTGTATTACCGGCCCAGCCGCAAGCTACAGGTCAAGCGTTTACATCAAGCGCTAGTGTGTGGGATGAGTTAGCCCGATGTGAGTCGAGCGGTAACTGGGGAGCCGACACCGGTAACGGCTACTATGGCGGCTTGCAGTTTACACTTTCCAGTTGGCAGGCCGTGGGAGGTAGCGGATATCCTAATCAGGCTAGCCCAAATCAACAGATCTATCGAGCACAGCTTCTACAAGCGCAACAGGGATGGGGAGCCTGGCCGGTTTGTTCTAGTAAACTGGGCCTATAGCTAGTTTAGTGTGAGAGGAATCAGGGTTGCCCAAACTATGTGGCAGCCCTATTTCCGTCACCATTCGTATCCCTGCAAGTAAGCTCTTTTGCAATCACTTGGCATAGCTTTGTATAAAATGCCCTTTCTGCAGCCGATTCCACAAGGGTTTTATCTAGGTGTACTATGCACACAGACCGTCAGTATTCATTGGGGTTGGATCAGATAGGGGTATGCTCAAATGATCCCGATCTTCTAGCTAGCTAAACTAGTCTTGAACTAAATATAAAATAAAGCAGGCACAACATCCTGAATTTAAATCCAAATTGCAATTAATAACTGTATTATTGTCAGGCTACCTTTAAACTTGACACATTGTCTTAACTAAGACGATACAATGTAACCTAAATGAAGGGAGTGTTTGCTATGCCGGGGTTTCATCCAATTGACCCGCAGATTAAAGCAGAAATACTGGCAAAGATTAAAGATGAGGGAATGAGCGTCAGTGTTGTCGCTGCCACCTACAACGTCAGCCTTCTCAGCTGAAGTCCCCTCAGTAATATACAATGATTTCGGTTCTCGATACCCCAACTCGTTTACCAAATCACCAAAAATGATTTGAACGGTAAAGCATCTGCTTCTATAACCCCATTAAAAAACTCAAAAGCTCTCTTCTGTCGTTGTGCAACTGGCGCGTTACGTTCTCGCCACACTGTTGGTATACTTTGACCAAGTAACTTTGCTACTTCAAGCCACTCTTGGCGAGAGTCCAAGTCAGCAATCCCAGCAATATCTTCGTGCGGGTATACAAAAGCCTGATATACATCGGCCCTGTGTTCTTCTAGAACATAACCTGGTTCACACTTGTAGTGACATCCAGATGAGGTTTAGCTGTTACTGTTGACTGTTCGTTCATATTTTTATTCTATCAATTTGACGCATATATAGGGGCATACTTAATGGATTTAAAAGTGGTAGTAAACACGCATCATGGCGTTAAGAGATATTTGCCATGCATCACAACTTGACTTATTTCAAGTTCATGGTAATATTAGTGTAATTGACGCATATGATCGAATACTGGCCCGGTTATCAGGGTGATGAAGACGCACAACACAATGCTGATCTGGCATGGCATACAACTTGGAACCTTTTGGGAGAGCCGACTATAAGCCCATACCACCCCGAACTTACTGGAAGTCAGTTGTGGGACGAAGTTCCACAGCGTCGCGTTATTTTATATAAGCGCACCGAAGGAGATGTACAGGCAGAAATAAAAAGTGCAGATTTTGCAACCTTTTTAACTTACTTCTGTAGATCAAAGTAACTTGTTGTGTTAAATTAACACTAGCAAGTGGAAAAGCTAAATCAACTCAATATTGCCGTATTGGCTGGAACAACTAGACAAAAACGCGAATCGATAAAAGCGTCTAGATATGTTGCGGATGTTGGTCGATCTATCAAGAACTTATCCATTACGTTTGTCGACCCCAAAGATTTTTATTTTCCTGGAGATGGTAATGATCCCGAAAGCAAAGATTCCCGCTATACGGCAATAACTCAAAAAGCCGATGCCTTTTTTATTGTTACGCCAGAATATAATCATAGCTTCCCAGGGTCGCTAAAGCGGATGTTAGACAGTGAACTCGAGAATTACATCCATAAACCCGTAGCAATTGCCGGAGCCAGTAACGGCGGCTGGGGTGGGGTTAGGGCAGTAGAGGCGCTTGTAACTTCTGTGCGTGAGATGGGGCTTGTGGTTACTAGCGTTAGTGTATACTTTCCGCGAGTCCAAGACATGTTCGATGATTTGGGTAAGATGAAGCCGGAATTTAACGAGCGCTATCATAAGAACATAACTAATGCTTATAGAGAGCTCATATGGTTTGCGTATACGTTAAAGTACGGCCGTGAAAGCATAGATGCTAACCGGCTGACTGATTAAATTTTTAGGTGCACCAGGAATATTTAAAAGAGTAGCTAGGAAAACCTAAACTTATAATCAAGAATGCCTCACCTAGTCATTTCTATTAATCAAAAGAGCTTTATCTAAACCAAAAAAATAAAGCTAGAAGAGGTGCTTTTAGAGACTTAATCGCGTAGTTACCGCAGTAGTTAGGTTTCCCGGTTCGGGTTTTTTCGTTAAAGTCCAGCCAGCTTAAGGATTTATCCAGAAACAATTCTCTCAGGTCTTAGGATAAACGGCACTATTACAAATATCTAATTCAGCTTGATGGTTTATAATGTAATTTCGAACATGAACGCAGTAATAATTTTTTGCGCACAGTATCTGTTCTTGCTGGTTGTATTACTTGAGGTATTGGCAGTTATTAGACTGGGCAAGGGCGTAGATCAAAAGGTACGCTTCGTCTTGGCTATTGTTATAGCAGGGGTTATTGCATTTATACTGTCTAGAATCTCCAGTAAGCTTTATTTTGATCCTCGACCTTTCGTGCGCGAGCACGTCAAACCACTGTTTCCACACATAGCTGATAATGGTTTTCCGTCCGATCATGCGTTGCTAACAGGAACACTCACAGCAATTACATATTTTTACAATAAGAAATATGCAACTATCATGCTTATACCAACTTTAATCATAGGTTGGGCAAGAGTGTATGCTAAGGTACACTCGCCTATTGATATAGCAGGTGGTTGGATATTTGGAATAATAGGATCTTTGGCCGCCTATTACTTAGTTAGATGGGGGTTGTCAAAACCCTGGGGTCAAGATTTACAGAAAAAGCTCATTCGCATAGTTCAAGCTACGCCCATCCTCAATAAGGTTATGTAGTAAAAAGAAAGCTCCTGTTTAATTGACGAACCAAATGTTTTATAATAAGTTTACTATGGAACAAATTAGTAGCGAGAGAACTCATACCAAATCTATGGAAAAGCCAGACTTTGGATATAATGGCAGTAGAGCATACTCCGAGCAATTAAAAAGCTATAAAGAAATAGGTCGTCCGACTATTTCGCCTGAGCTTCAATACACATGTGTAGGATATAAGTGGGTAGATAATGCACTTTGCCGAAGCCCAGAAAATTCACATTATTTCTCGCTACCCAATAATGAGGGGTCAATTGCTAGACGACGCCGAATAAGCATAGCTAAATCAATATGCACTATATGCCCGGTTAACGTTGAATGTCAGGCGATAACCTTTGCTAATTATTATTTAGGGCCGGCATTAAAACGTAATCCTGTTGAGATTGGCGCGGTTTTAGCAGGAATGGAAGGACGCGAGATCAAGGCCCAGAAAAAGACTGGAAATTATCCCCGCTTGGCCTAGAAGATGGAACTCTTCAAGGTCTAAAACTAGCATTTCACCCAAAGAAGGAGTGGTGCACAGTTATTGAATCACTCAAAATACTACAATTCTAGAAGGCCTGAGTTCTGTACTATTTAATCAGCTGACATTAGTTCAGAATGATGAAGATAAAATACCAGAGTTATATATTAAAGTTCCTAATTCGCCATAGCTATAGGATTGATTATTTACTGTAATAGTCGAACCACCAGTTTGTGGGTCAGCTTTAGGAACAGAGTAGTTAAAGCCAATATTGTAAAGGGTAGTAATTACGTCTGGCCGTTGGTCAATGTTATACCCGGCTTTTAACCATTGAGCTTCTATTTCTTTAATAAATAATCCGACATACAGATAATCAAAATAATGGTTACTGCTAGTTAGTCGGTCATATTGTAGCGCAGCATGAGAAACGTCGGGAGGGTAAGTTATAATATTTGAGTATTTGATTCCGGGATAAAAAGGTGAGTTTGGATTCTGGGCGTACTGCTCGATTAAATTGGCTGTAGCTTGTTTAATTCCTGCAACTCCCAAAGAGAAGTCTGTCATTGAGCCTAAAATTTTTAAAGGTTGAAAATATGATTCAAAAATTTCTCGTTCACTGGTAAACAATCTTAATTGTCTGTTCCATATGCTCCTTTCTTTACTGCTATTTTGCCACAGCAAAGTGTAAGGGAGGTCGTGGGATTCTATAGATTTCTTCTTTTTAGGATTATTTAGAATAACTAGATAGGAAACTCCATACACTAAAACAGACGCAACAGCTGACCAAGTTGTCTAGTCCTCTACAAACCTAAGCCTACTAAATGAAATGCTTGCTATACCTGCATAAGATGCGGTTACGCCGTTTTCGGAAGGGAGATTGTACGTTGTTAAGGCTGCCTGTGTTTCATTATGTGTTTGGAAGTCAAAAATAAGAGTGCAATTCTTGCTATTAAGGTTATACTGCCCAACTCTAGTAGTAGCAACGGTTGCCAATAAGCCAATTAATAGACCTAAGAATATTAGTAATACTGAGCTTTTTTCATAATGTTTATCCTTGCTATGTATAAATTAAATCTATCATAAACAAGAACAATTAAAAATTGGTACACCGCAATCCGAGAAGTCAGAAACTCTATAATAGATAGTTATGCAGCAACTGACTTTGAATTTGGAACTTGATTAGCTAGTTTTTGATCAAAAGTCCACAAAGGTTCGGCATCATTGAGCTGTGCGTATACAGATAGGCAACAATCTTCAAAAGATAAACCATGATGTTTTGCAAACATAGGTAGCGCTTTCTCAAAGAGCGCTCTGTTGCAGTTAATTTCCTTTAGTTTCATTAGCTCTTGGATGGCCTCTACGGCTTGTTTTCTAGTAAGATTATAGGTTTTGCCAGTCAGAACAAACACAACTTCAATAATTGCGGTATCAGATACAGTAAATTGTCCGATAACTTTACTAAATAGTCCAAGTGCCGCCTTATGTTGCTCGGGCACGTCATTAAGTAATAATCTGAGAAGAAGGTTTGCGTCAAGAGAGCCCGCAAAACGAGTCATTAAGCACCCCTTCGGTTTTTTTGATAGTAATCATCTACATGAAGTATTGGTTTAGTACCCGGCCTAATGTAGCTAGTTATCCGTTCGCTAAGTTCCTCTATGCTCATTGGCTTTGTAATAACAGCTTCGCCTTTTCGCTCATCAAAATCTAAATGAAGCGTACCACCATTTTTTCCTAAGCCTAGGCTACGACGCATAGCTACTGGAAAGGTAGTTTGTCCCTTGCTGGTTATAGTAATAATAGTTTTCATACCAATTACTATAGCAAGACTCATTACTAAATACCATAGGTAATATAAATTGGGACTTCATTACATAGTCAGTTAACAGGATTAGAACCTGTTTAAATCTGTAAATTAGGGCCCGCACTAAAAGAACTAAAAATATCAGAACTTATCCAAATCTGTAATTAGATACTAAAATCCTGTGTGGTACGCCCGAAGGGATTTGAACCCCCGACCTTTGGTACCGGAAACCAACGCTCTATCCAGCTGAGCTACGGGCGCATATGGGGACTTTGTCTAACTATACATTAACTCGGGTCTTATTAGAGTTCCAACAGCAATTGCAAGATGAAATATTAAACATGAGTCTAATAGTAAAGAAGCTCTGTAGTGTGTTTTTAACAGAAGAAAATCAGTATTCAAAACGTTCGAGTCTTTCTGGCCTACAATTTATAAGAGCAGTTAGGTTATTTTGTAAAGATACGACAGCTGTACAAATAGTTCCTGTGAAGGTTCACTACATGAGCGCCACTTCGTTAGCTTTCAGTTTGGCTAGGTATTCATCCGGCGTCAAGTAGCCTAAGGCCTGGTGCGGACGGTAGGAGTGGTACTTTCTAAGCCACTGCTCAACTATCGCCTGCTGGTCGGCAAGATTAGTAGCTAGGCCGCCCCATTGGATTCATTCTCTCTCAAGTGTCCCAATGAAACGTTCAACATGGGGTTTGTCTTTCGGGGTGTGCGGTTTGGCCCAGTAGTATTCGGTTGGCTGTTCCTGGAGTAGTTTGGCGAAGGCTCCCATGTTCTCGC
>JAJYZG010000043.1 GCA_021800155.1 bacterium | reverse complement strand
TGTTGGACACCTGAACAACCAAACCTATGATTACCAGCTCTGCGGGCTACGCCCGCAGGCTACTCAGCCTAGTGCGGTTTGAGAGTGTGATGTGTATAGGATAAAAACTATTTTGCTAACGCATTAAAGAGCTATAAGCAAAAACATGTTGGTTTTTGAGCCAATTTCTCTATGTTAATTGGCAATAAGTAATGTCGTCAGGACATTACTTAAGCCATGAAACAACGAGGCTTTAGGTACTGCAGCACCTGCAAACACAGGCTGCAGAAGTGGGGTAAGACAAATGCCGGCACACCCCGCTGGCGGTGTCCAAACTGTACAAGTACGGGCATTCATGCCCGGCCAGACTTAAGCGACGAGGTCTACCCAATCTTGCTGCTCGACGGTATCCGAATCGGTAGTCAGGTCTGCCTCATTGCCCGAACCCCACAATACGTGGCTGCCTGGTGTTGGGTACCCTATGAAGCTGGCACTACTTGGGACAAGCTGCTCGTTACACTACCAGCACCGGCCGTCGTCATCTGTGACGACCAGAAAGGTATTCTAGTGTCTATCCCCAGGAACTGGCCAGAAGCTGCTATCCAACGATGCCACTTCCATGTCTGGCAGAATGTCCGGAGTAAGCTGACCCTGTTACCGCAAACGGAAGCCGGCAAACACTTGCTCCTGTTGACCAAAATCTTGTTGAAGGGCTTACACACAGTTGAAGATGCCGAACGTTGGAAAACCAAGCTCCAAGCCTGGGAACAGCTGCACGGTAACTTTATCCGGGAACGAACGGTCAACCCAAACCCGAAACCAGGTCAGCGTAAATGGCGCTATACCCATGAATGGCCGAGAAGCACCTATCGCCAATTCGCCAAGCTTGTAAAAGATGCTCAGTTATTCACGTACTCGGACGACAACCTGCTCCAGCAAACCAAACAGCCAATACCTCGAACCACCAACCATGTAGAGGGTGGTATTAATTCTCAGCTCAGAGCTAAACTCAAGCTACACCGTGGCATGAGCGAGGACCACCAACGCCGTTTAGTAGAGTGGTATCTTTACTCTATAACGGAAAGCCCAAAACCAACACGAAATTGCCGGTAGCCTGCATTAAATTAATATCTATAATCCGGCTATACTTCTTAGACAAAAGTCCATCAAGAGTTGCGAAACTATTACAACCTTCTCTTACGGCACAAGCGACCTGTAATGCATCTTCAAAATCATTGCCCTTAAAATTAAACTTCCCACGAGCTTACGCTCGGGGAACTGCGACGACCATAGCTTTAACAACTTTGAGTCACAAAAGAGGTACCATGAAGGTATATTTAAGTACCTAAATTCGAGCTATCCAGCGAGGTAGTTTACGCACTGGATGTTGACACTACCAATATGTTTCTGAACTTATGCAGTTGAATATAGTAAAAGACGGATAAGTTGCTCAGTTACTCTTTCACTAAAGAAGAGAAAATAAAAAAAGCACTCAATAATTAAAGTACTTATGCTTGGCAGACCAGAGCTGACTATATTTGGGGCTATTTTATGACAAGCACTGGAAGTTCCGTGTGACTATGTTCCTTAAAATGAATGTCAATTGTGATGATCTCGTCACAGACTGCTTCTTCCGCCGAAACTGCTTGTAGACAATCTTCAAAATCTTTACCGTCATATCTTATGCGTGCAATAGATGCAGTCCTCTCTGCTATAGGCAATATAGACCACACCGATAGCAAACTGTCTACAGCCTCAGTTTGCAATTTATATTTTTCCGCCATATACCACACAATATGCACTGTTAACGTACTAATTGAGTACTGATTATCTCGACCTTGAATTAAGGACTGGCATTTAGCAGATAATTTCCTGTCAAAAAGTATCTCAAGCAACACATTAGCGTCTACAAAAATGTGTTTCATTTTAAGAATTTCTCTTGTCTAAAGCCTCTGAATAAAGTTCTTTAGCTGTTTTATTTTCATCTGTCAGCCCCTTATTAAGAGCAAATGATTTTTTATTACGGTTTAACATAGCAGCAATGGCAGCACCATTACCTTTTATATTATTTTGTACAGGCCGGAGTGACCCGACCACTTCTGAGTGACGGATAATAAAAACTTCTTCACCACTTTGTAGTCTATCCAAGTATTCGCTCAAATTAGTTCTCAATTTCTTTGCCGTAACCGTTATCATAGTTATCCTTTTAATTATATCTCTAGTGTACGCACTAGAAGTACTTATGTCAATTTCTCGACCTCATTCAAAATAAATCTAACCCAACACTAGTTCGTTCTGTCATAAATATCTAACCATAACGGCCATACTTGTTTCTGGAGGAAACGAGGTATGGCCATGACTAATATTAACAGCCGTTACGAATATCTACTTGAGGTCCAGTCACTGTACTGGCGAGCCAGAAAGCATAGGGATCGGCTAAAACTTAGATCAATTCTGGATGATGCGGTTGAGATAACTGGCTTAAACCGTAAGTACTTAATTACCAAGCTCGGTAAGCGACTCAAACCTTATCCAACCGGACTGACTAGATCCGACCCCAGAGGGCGTAAGAGTATCTATGGCTCGATTCAGTTTCAGGAGGCACTACTGACGTGTTGGCGAACCGCCAATGAGATTTGTGCCGAGAGGTTACAGCCCTATCTGGCTGAACTAGTACCAAAGCTTGAGTCGTGTGATGAATTAAATGTAGATACAGCTACTAGACAATTGTTGCTGTCAGCCAGCATCTCAACCATTGCTCGCCACTTGAAACGAGTTAAACGGCGTAGTTACGTGCCGCTTGGTACTACCAAACCAGGTACACTGCTCAAAAGCCAGATACCGGTGCGTAAGGGGCTTTGGAACGAGACTGAGCCAGGCTATTTAGAGAGCGATACGGTGGCCCACTGTGGTGGTGACATATCCGGCAACTTCATCCACAGCTACAATTTTGTGGACATTGCTACTAGCTGGAGTGAGCAGACAGCTGTCATGGGTATGGGCGAACGAGTCACTGTGGAGTGTTTCGACAAGGTTAAACAGCGGGCTCCTTTTAGGATATTGGGTATTGACTCAGATAATGGCGGTGAATACATCAATCACCACTTATGGCGCTACTGCAAGAAGAACAAACTGGAGTTTACCCGTTCGCGCTACTGCAAGAAGAACGACAACGCCCACGTGGAACAGAAGAACTATACGGCCATCCGTAAGGTCGTGGGTTACGCTAGGTTGGACACAGAGGAGCAGTTAGCGATCATGAATAGGTTGTATGATGGATCACTGAGGCTTTATCTTAACTACTTTCAGCCAACTAGAAAACGTAAGTCCAAAGAATATGACCCTAGCAGCGGTAAAGCCAGGAAGTTTTACTTTGAGTCTAAGACGCCATACCAGCGCTTGCTAGAACAACCAGATAATTGCCTGTCTCCCGAACAAAAAGCTATGCTACAATCCCAATACAACAATCTAAATCCAGTGCAGTTGCTGGCTGAGATTAGATCCTTATTGGCTGAACTGGAAAAGACTCTGGGTTAGGTTTTATTCTGAATGATTACGCATGGCGGGCCGTAGCTTTAGAGATATGGAACTATTTCAGAGAAGTTATAGACCAACAGCCTTCTGAGCCATTAGTCTTTTTTTAGCTAATTAAGGTCTTCTTGTGTGAGGGGGCAAAGGGGATGACCATAACTTGCCAAACCACCAACTAAACCAACTTGAACATCGGAATTAGGAATGGTAGTTCCAGCGCCTGGACTCGACCTTAGACATTACAATTGATTCAGCCATATTACTTGGCTCAACACTAAAGA
Source organism: bacterium (assembly GCA_021800155.1). GTDB lineage: Bacteria > Patescibacteriota > Saccharimonadia > Saccharimonadales > UBA4665 > JAJZWH01. The sequence continues at coordinate 2,156 of JAJYZG010000043.1, read as the reverse complement.
GAAATGGCGTTTCAGCCTCACTAGCAATAAAAGCTTTATCGGCAGCATCCTGAAGTAATTCGGCAGAAGGATCGTTAGTTATGCCAGCTAGTCTTGCAAGACGTTTGGCATATGTAATTTTGTGATTGAAAGTATCTCGATGCCATACCAGACTCCATGCTGTCAACCAGGTTAGCATGAAGAGTCTGTTGTTGATCTGGATTAAGTCCCGGACTATTTATTATAAAATATAATACCATAAAAAGAGGTATATGTCTACTTGGCGGCCCATAGTGCAAGATATCTGGAACTACTTTGCTACTTATTCACTGCCCTTAAGGGTAAGCCCTGCTCTTATTACGGCCCAACTAGGCAGCCAGGGCTTGAGGGGCTGCTTCAACCACTCGCATATTCATGTACGGCGCTTGTGGCCTACCATAGCCGCCGAAATCAGGTGCTGACATCTCAAGTTCTATCATGGAATTGGCACCAACGCCTTGCTCAGGAGCAAACATTTGGTGAAGTTCATTGCTTGGGTCAAATGGTAAACGTGCTGTAACACCATTGTTGGTTCGGCCCCACTCTATATCAGGGCTAAACTGGCCCTTGCCATACGAAGTCAGCAGTCTTTCATCATCAGCCTTGATAAAGCCTAGCTGCCATAAAGCTGTACTTACACCCTCTACATACTTAGTTTCAGTTCTACGGGCTTCTGTAAGCGATTGGCCCTGCTTGTAAAGGTCGGCCAGGCGTTCATTCTCTAGCTTTAATCCTAGCAGCGGTACAGTGCCGTCTTCTGACCTGTAAGTCAAGGCACTTGCGAGTGTAGTCTTAGCTAGTTCACCATAGTCGCCCGTAAACCCTGCTTGGCCTTCACGGCGAGGTCGGCGAGGTATGGCCTTAGCAAATGAATAAACATTCTTGGCTCCAAAGTAGTCAATAGCGTACTTGCCACGTCTCAGTACTTCATACGGTGTGCTGCGTCTGTACTGTTCGTCTTGTTGCCTTTGTCGTTCACTTCGTAGCTTCACTTCATGTTGAGCAATTTCGGGGTGTTGTTCACGATACTGTGTAACAGCTCTTTCATGGGCAGCCCGTTTGTGCTGAGGGCGTTCTTCGCCCCGCTGGAACATCTTATTCAGACGATTAACAGCTATACGCCCAATAAAGTTAATACCTCTCTTTTCTTTGAACACGGTGTCCAAATCTTCCCGTAAGAACGTTTGAGGGTTACTAGTTACTAAAGCTACAGCGGCCAGGCTATCAACAGCAAATCTACCAAGACGCCTTGCGGCACGGGGCTGGGTCTTCTTATACTCAGCTCTAGCAGCCTTGTGTACTTCTGGAAGTTGACCAACTGGCAACTCAAAACCATACTTTGGCAATTCAGTGGTTGCTAATAGTGCTTCATGGGTAAGTTTTGGTTTTTTGCTACTTGTTTTAGGCATGTTTTGATAATAGCATAAGCTTGAACATTTGTCAATTTGACTTTTCTTCAAGTAAGTTGTCATTCACAATGGATAGTATGACTGGGTGACCCACTATAATCACCGAAGCCACTGTCCAGAAACTAGAACAGGCTCTTAAATATGGCTTCACCATTGAAATGGCCTGTCATGTATCTGGTATAAGCCGAAGTACCTACTACGCCCACTTACAGGCTGACCCCGACTTTTCGGACAAAATGGCACTAGCCCAAGAGTGGGCAGTCGCAAGGGCTAGGCAGGTAATTATCAGGGCCGTTGACGAAGGCAATCTGAAAGCAGCCATGTGGTTTTTGGAACGCAAGGCCAGAGCCGAGTTTGGGGCTAACCCACCACAGCAACCAGAACAGCAGCCAGACTTATTTGCCAAGTTGGAGCCAGAAAAGCTGTATAAGCTGATAGAAGACAGTGTGGAAGCCATATGTGAAGCACAGGGCTAGTTCACTGTATCTAGGTTCACAAAAGTTTGAGTACTCAAATTCTCTGAATTTGCGATAATTTGGTTATACTGTCAAATAGCAAAAGTAGGGATATCCATACTTTTAATTTGGATATCCAAATTAGCACTAAAGACATAACACCTAATCCTGCCCACCTGAGCTAGCCCGAAACCCGAGCAGCTCGTAGGCAAATGTTCTCGCTGTCAGGTATGCTCTAAACTGCTCAGCAGTTTCGGTGAGGTCGGTAATATAC
>JAJYZG010000042.1 GCA_021800155.1 bacterium | reverse complement strand
CGATTATTGGTTGGTGTGACACCGCTACGATTGGTAAGATCCATATTTGTTTACTCTCCACCCATATCAAAGAAAAGGTTAAATTTTCACTAAGGACAGTTTAGTATAACCATGATCGGTATGCAATGGTATTTATTAAAAGCTTAATCTAAACATTTATGTTTATTATTTTTGACGAGGAGATATAAAATATGGTTATGGACCCCCAACGGTTCAGAAGCAGTTTTCCTTCTGATCCCAAACCAACACCTTTATTGTCAAAACCACTACCTCAAACGCCGCAACCGTCACATCGACCGAAGAGTCAAAAAACATCCGGGTATAGGTGGGTAGCTTTGATCTTGGTAATAATTGTGATTGCCGGACTTGCGGGATGGGCTTATGTCAGTGTCCACCACAAAACCAAGCCGCAGACCAAGACCTATAACCGTAAAAGTGAAACCAGCCGGTCAGGATCGATCAACAGCTCCTCAAACCAACAAAGTACGCCTGCTATCCCGACTACTCCGTATACGGCAAGTGCATTCAATACCAGTTTCAACTATCCGTCAAACTGGACCGTTATTAACAACGGCACCGCTTCTATAAACATCGATTCGCCTGCAGAAGATATGGTTGCGGCAAACGGCAATACCGTACTCGGCCAAATCGAGTTTACTTTGGCTAAGACAGGATCGCTACCTCCGGCTTTTACTACTCAATCGGTTGCCGTTATGACTTCCCAGAAAATCACATTTACCAGTCCGTCAACCACGCAAGCGGCGCAGAGTTATATCAGCTTTGTCCAATATCCTACTACCACTATAGTGGGAGGATTGGACGGTATCTATCTCAGCGGTAATTACGGCTACCAAAAATACCAGGCAATACCGGCCTCGAACCTTGATACGGTTAACCCGCTGGTTTACGTATCTTTCTACACCTGCCAATCCCAAGCCTGTCCGGTCAACACTCGCTCGCCGCTCACGATCACCTCAACCGACTGGAATAATTCAGCCTTTAGTGCGCCGATTTTGACTACGCTTAAATCATTCAGTTTTGATTAATCATGCTAAAGCCTAGATAATATAATTCAATATGGCCAAAAAAATCGTCATTGACCAAATCGGACCCGATGATCCCAGGGAGGATAAGGAGCTTGTTGCAAAAGTTGACGCAATGATGGCTCCGGAAATCGAGGTTGAAGAAAAGAAAGAAAAAGCTCTCAAACCGAAGACAAGTTTATCGAAAAAGAAAATTGCCGTCGAAGTCGACAGCAAACCGTTGCCGTCCTTGGATATCTTTACCGATACACCCGGAGCTCCCGTATTATCTCAGGGGCAGAACAGCGAGACAGAAGAATCGCCCGAAAAGCTACAGCCAGATGCTACGACGTCATATTCCGGGAAGGAGGAAACCGGATCGCAAAAAGACCTGCAAACAGTTCCGGATACCTCAAAGGAGCCTGAAGACCAGATCTCGGTGCTTATATCTGATGTGAACAGACCGGAGGATTATGACGATAGCGAGACGGCTAAAGCCATCGATGACATAGTGGCCCACGAAAGTGACGATGTTCTAGCGGTCGAGGATCAAAGACTAGCCAATCAACAGTCGACGGCTAACGATTATCCCACACTTCATACCCACAAGTTGTTTTGGTCGTTTATAGCCATACTTTGTTTGCTGGCGATTGCAACCGTAGCCTTCGTACTGGACCCCAACCTGCTTAATCCGTTCAGTAAGCTGCATTGGAGTTCAATCCGCCGCCATCTATGAGGACAAGCTCAAGGCTTTTAGTATATAATTTATTAAGTTATGAACGACAACGATCCTAACCAGGCAAATCCTGGCCAAACGCCGCAACCGGCTCCTTCGGAACCTACACCTCCTCCGGTTACCCCCGTAGGTCCACCAGTTGATGACGTTAAGCCTCCTCCTAAATTGGCCCCTCTGAACAATAAACCTCCGGAACCTATACCGCACGCCGCTGATCATGTTCCGCCTTCTCCAATGGAGTATCAATCCGAAACCAGTTCCAACCACGCTACGGCGGCAATTGTAGCGACAGTAATATTGGTTATTGTTATCGCCGTCTTGATTGTCTACGCCTACACCAGGCATTAGCTTAGATTGGCTAAATCCGGTAAAAATTATGTTCGAGACAGCTAAAGCCGCACGGATTCTCAAGCAGCCCGGGAATGTGGCGGTAATTCCTACCGATACTGTCTACGGTCTGGCGGCACGGGCTTTCGATCCCGATTCGGTCAACCGTCTTTATTCGTTGAAACAACGCGATCATAAACCGGGAACTCTAATAGCAAAAGATATTGACCAGTTGCGCTCACTCGGCCTGTTGAGGCGTTATCTAAAGAGTGTCGAGCAATTCTGGCCCGGTCCGGTCAGTGTCCTGATTCCCGTACAAGATTCGGTAAAACTGAACTACCTTACCTTAGGGCGTGACAGCTTGGCGGTCAGGATTCCCGCCCAACCGTCTTTAATCGAACTGTTGTCGTTAGTCGGTCCGTTAATGACATCCAGCGCCAATGCTCCCGGTGAGCCTACAGCCACTACGATAGAACAAGCAAGGGCTTATTTTAAACAAAAAGTGGACGCTTATTTTGACGGGGGAGATCTCAGCGGGCGTAAACCATCTACGATAATCAGGGTCATAGATGATGCGGTCGAGGTCGTGCGTGAAGGCGCAGTTAAGATTGCCGGTGCCTAGGGGCTTGTATTTGGATGCGGATGCAACTTACAATTAACATAAGCGTTTGAACTTGGAGCTTAGATAAAATGGGGTTATTTGACAGCAAACAGCCGCCAACCGATCCGTTAAATCAACCCGGCGAGACCAATGCCGACATCAGCCAGTCGGGACCGGCTATTACCGGATTATCTGGCAATGAGCTGTATTGTGCCGGATTGATAGGTTATAGACCGGGAAACATAATTGTTGGCAACAGCGTGTTTGCACTCGGGTTTATAGGTGGGGTCAAATCCAGTATTCGTACTGCCGTCGGGGGTGAAATAGCACAGGTAACCAATATGATTGCCGAAGGCAGGAGGCTGAGCCTGGAGCGGTTCAACAATGAACTTAAACAGGGTGGGGCACCGGCAGCTACCGGTGTTACCAGTGAGCTGATTTTTCACCCCGGAAACGTGGAATTTTTATCCGTGGGTTCATCACTTTATCCCCTTAGAGAAGAACTAGGTCAGTTTAATTTTACTTCTTCAAGTGACGGGCAGGAATTGTTTTGCCAGATTGACGCTAACTACACGCCGCTAGATTTTGTTTTCGGTAATGTAGCATATTCTATCGGTATAGCAAGAGGCCTGATTGGTAGTTTTAAAGAGATGGTAAGAGGTGAAGTGACGCAGTTTAGCAACATTTTCAATATTACCCGTAACTTAGCATTAGAACGTATCGTGGCCGAAGCCAGGACTAGAAATGCCAACAGCGTCGTAGGAATACGGACATCAATCTTACCGGTCGGAGTCAGCGGTGTTCAAGAAATGGTAATGATTGGCACGGCTTCGTATAACCCGGAAATCCAGGCTGTTGCCAATACCGTAGGAGGCATAATTACCAGCGATTTGACCGCCGAAGAAACCTGGAATATTACTAAAGCCGGATATGCCCCGCAAAAGTTGCTGCTTGGCACGTCGGTGTTTTCTCTAGGTATCGCCGGCAGTATCAAGGCTACTTTTAGAGACTTCGTTAAAGGAGAGATCAAGGTTTTAAGTCAGCTTATATACGAGGCCCGAGAGCAATCATTTAACAAAATCCGCGCTCAAGCAGTTGAAATAGGTGCCGACGACGTATTGGGGATTAAGACTTATATCTACAACGTCGGCGGGGGCGGCGTGATTGAGTTTTTGGCTATCGGTACTGCCGTTAAACGTATGCAAGGTCTGACAACCCGTTCCGACCAGCTGCCGCCTCAAGCTATTATTCGTGACAAAGATACGTTCATAAACACCGCCGAACTGAGCTATGGAGTGGATCTGCAAAAACCTACTCGTTAGGCGTAAAACTGTTCTCTCAGCCAGTCATCAAGACTGCCGCCTCCACCACCGGCGATGCATATGACAAGATCGCCTTTGTTTAAATGGGCTTCGATCGTACGTTTCAGATCATCGTTTTTATCTGCGGGCAGGGCAAGTGTCGGGTCGCTTAAGTGGGTTATGAGTTCTGACGGGGGGAGGACGCGCATGTCGGGATCCTCCCTGGCTAAGTAACTGGGCAGCCAGTATACTTGTGACGCTCCAGCAAAACAGTCCCGATATTCGTTTAACATGTAATGCTGCCTCCGGTTAGTTAGCGGTTCGTAGACTATCACTATATTCTGGCCCGGTTTGACCATCTCCCGCGCTACGCTCATTGCCGCCCTGATTTTTTCAGGGGTATGGGCGTAATCGCTGAATAATCCGGGAATTATTTGTTCCATCCGGCGTGACAAGCCGGGGAACAAGTTAACATTTTCGATCAGCTGTTCAATTGGCGCGTCGCAGACTCTAAGCATGACCTGAAGCGCCAACCAACCGTCCATGCGGTTATACAGTCCCTTAAGCCGGATTTTGGATAACCGCGGATTTGCAGGATCAAGCACCATGATTCGTTTGTCCTCATTGAGTCCTAAATACTCTGCCTCGGCTTGCCAGATCAGTGTCTGTTCGCTTTGAGAAATGAATTGGACGAACGCCTGTTTGTAACTGTCGCGGGTGGGAAATATTTCATGATGGTCCCAGCTTACTCCGGTTATAACGCTTAACCATGGGTTGAAGGCCAAAAAATTCCGGTCAAATTCATCGGCTTCGAACACGAAGTAATGGCTGCCTCTCAGGTATCGTCCCATCGGTCCGAAGCTGGTTTTAGCCGGTAATAAATAACTGATCGGTACCTGTAGTTGATGGCACAACCAGACAATAACGGCCGTAGTGGTGGTTTTACCGTGCGTACCGGCTACGGCGATTAATGACAACTGTTTAAGCCTGGCGATTTCATTAATCAGTTCGTCGCGTTTGCTGACCCGGATATGTTTTTCTTTAGCGAAACGGATCTCAGGGGCATCTGGCTGCTCGATAGTTAAAGCCGAACTGTAAACTAGCCAGTCGATAGGATGAACGGCGTGGATTCTTGCGATACTCTCATAACTTTGGTCAATCAGTATATCGGTGATCCCCATCTCCTTAAGATGGTCTATATAGCTGCTATGTTGTTTGTCCGATCCGGAAACTTCAAACCCGGCTGCCATAGCGATTTCTGCTAGCGGTCCTATGCCCGCTCCACCTATACCGGAGAAGTAAATATGCATACCCATAGTCTAGCACGAGGTACTAACCCACCCTTTCGGTTAAAATAATAATATGCATCAATCGCAAAAAGTAAAATCCACGCGGCATAAACTTTTTCTGCTGTCGATGAACCCTTTTATCCTACTGTTTCTAACTTTAGCTGTCGGTACAGTCTGCATAATCGCCCTTAGGCATAATAACGAGCATATGGAACAACTAAAGACCGCCGTTTATGAAGCTGACAAAAGCGGACACGGCGTAGCCAAGGCTTTGGACAATCTGCAAGCTTACGTTACAGCCCACATGAACACTGATCTTTCCACCGGTGCAGGTTCGGTTTACCCCCCAATCCAGCTTGAATATACATATCTGCGTCTGGTGCAGGCGGAAGATAAATCCGCTCTGGCTGCCGACAGCGGTCTTTATACCGCTGCTCAAAACTATTGTCAAAAGCTGGATCCCTATGATTTTTCCGGGCATAACCGGGTACCCTGTATCGAGCAGTATGTAACTAATCACGGGGCCAGTTTGCCGACCGTACCGGCCGCTCTTTACGAGTTCGATTTCGTTTCTCCAACCTGGAGCCCGGATCTTGCAGGGTGGTCGTTGCTAGCGACTATGGCGCTGGCCATATTAACAGTTATAGCTTTTATTCCCCGCCTCTACCGTAAATACTTCTCCGCTCAACGCTAGGCTTACATATACCATCTTAAGATAAACATACCTCTGACCTTCTATCTATCCTATTCCTTTATCTGTTCTGCTAACGTAGAGCAAGCAACAAAAATAAATACACCCTTTTTTCAAGTCAGGAGTTGAAACCCTGCTATTAATTAAAGGG
>JAJYZG010000011.1 GCA_021800155.1 bacterium | reverse complement strand
CTCATTTCCCTGACCGGCTTTTTCTTCGAGTGAAGATCGGCTGACATCCAACATTTTAGAGAGCCTGTTTAAATAATGGTCGCGTTCAACAGCATCGTCGAGACTGCCGATCAGCGGCAATGCCACGTCGCTGAATTGACGTTTACCGTTAGCGCTTTTAATATCATAGCGCTCGCTTAAACGCTCGATAAACCAATCTACTCCGTAGTGATAGTTATTGATGGCTGAACGCCAACTAGCTGGATCCTTTTTGATCAATTCGTCCGGGTCTTTGCCGTCCACTAAGTCAATAATATTAAGTGATAGATGGAGTTTGCTCGCTAACCCTATAGCCCGTTCGGTAGCACTTAAACCGGCACGATCGGCATCAAAGCATACCCTGATATCTCCGCTAAAATTATTTAAGCTTTTTAGATGAGCTTGGGTAAGCGCAGTACCAGCAGTTGCCACCACCTGATTAACACCTGCCTGGTGACTCATGATCACGTCCAGATTACCCTCGACAATTACGGCAAAGCCTTCGCTCCTAATCGCTTGCTTCGCTAGATGTAGGCCGAATACGTGGCGGCTCTTATCGTAAAGCTGGGTCTGTGGAGTGTTAATATATTTCGGCCCTTTGTCTTCACTACTCAAAGCCCGGGCGGTAAATCCGACAACCTGACCCTGCGGATCCATTAGCGGTATCATTAACCGGCTGCGGAACATATCATAACTTGTCACGCCATGTCCGCTAACTAGGCCGGCCTGTCTCATTTCCTGTTCACTAAATCCCTGCTTTTTCAAATAGTTAGTTAGTGCCGTCCCGGTATTCGGTGCATAACCGATACGCCAAAGTAGTAAGGTAGCTTTGCTAAGTCTACGTTCATTTAATGCGTAATTTAAAGCACCGGTATTAGCAGATAACTGCACCTGGTAAAATTTAACCGCCGCTGAATTAGCAGCCAGTAACCGCTCTCGGCTTGGACCCTTGTTATGACCACCGCTGCGATATTTGTCTAAGTCAACCCCGGCCTTGCGTGCTAATAACTCCAGTGCTCCTTTAAAGTCCAGACCTTCAATCTCCATGATAAAGCTGAACATGTTGCCTCCCTTACCAGAAGAAAAATCATGCCAGATCTGTTTTTCCGGACTAACCATAAAGCTAGGGGTTTTCTCGTTCGTAAACGGACTTAGTCCACGATAATTCCGTCCAGCCCGCTTAAGCTGGACGTACTCGCCAATCACGTCTTCGATGGCAAGCCGGGCTCTGATCTCGCTAGCACCGTCCATAGTCTTATTGGCCTATTGTACACTTTATAAGTTAAATACTCCTGTTATTAAACCGAGTGTTTATGGTTAAATAGCCATATGCCTCCAAATATTAATAGTCAATATACTCCTCCAACAGACCCCTACGCTTTCTTAAATGAACCAAGCAAAAAGCGTTCCCTGATTAATCTATTCTGGAACAGGAACATGTCAATGCGGGGACGACTAATAATCATTACTGTTGTCCTAGTTGTTCTGCTAATTATCACCTTTGCGCTAAAGTCAGTGCTAACCCATCCAATCGTTAATTTGCCGAGTGTTTACGCAGTACTAAGTGAACAGCAGGAACTGGTAAACCTTGCTACGACCGGCACGCAGCAATCAAGCAATCAGTCCTTTCTAAACTTTTCTTATACGGCAATTGCCACCGCAACCACTGATCAGAGTACGTTATTTAGATTATTGGCTGCCAACAATATCGCTGTCAATCCCAACCAGTATGTCATACAACCTAATGCCGCGAACGAGCTCACGCAGGCAGAAGCTGATAGTGAGTTTGACTCTACTTACCCAAATGTAATGCAGGCGCAGCTAAAGTTATATCAAGCAGTCTTAAACAATGCCTATATGCAAAATACATCAGCCGTGCTTAAAGGCTATCTAAAAAAAGACTATCAAAACTGCCAGTTGCTCATTGACATGCTCAATTCAAACTATGCATAGCATCAGCAGCAGCCAGCTGGTAGCTGCGGTCGATTAAGGCCGTAATTTCGTCGAGGCTTAGCTGGCCGCTTAAAATGATCGTATACCATTTTCTGGGATCGAGTCGTTGAGCTGACAATACCTCTTCATAACGCTCTCTGAGTAGCTTGGACAACTCTGGGTCGGCGCGTAAGCTAAGGAGCATAATTGACTTACGACTTTCTACATAGGCAAAAGGCTCGCTCTGAACTGAGTAGACGGTCAAATCCCGACCGTAAGGATAACTTTTGCGGCAATCCGGTAATTGATAGATATAGCGCTTAATCCGGGATGTATCTGCAGGCTTAATCATGATTACCGTTAAACCACTCGATGTAATACTGTAGCTCGGCAATTGATGCCTGAATGTCATCAAAAGCACGGTGTACCTCTTTTTTCTCAAACTGAACACCGTATTTCGCTTGCATTAAAATCTTAAATGACGAAACATCCAACATCCGGTAGTGTAAAAGCGCATCAACCTCCGGCCAGTACTTTTTAATGAAGCTGCGGTCGCTATGGATGCTATTCCCGGCAAGAACCGCCGGGGTGTCGCCGAACTGCGCCGTAATAAATCCGATTACTTCATGCTTAACGTCACCCTCCGGTCGTCCTTCTCGTCTAATACGATCAACTAAACCGCTGCTGCTGTGCTGGCTCTGAGCCCACTCTCCCATTAAAGCCAGCTCTTCGTCAGTTCTGGCGATCGCAGCCTCATAACTTGCCAGTGTTTTAAAATTGAAGTCTGTTACTTCAGCCGCGATCTCAATAATCAGGTCATGCTCAGGATTCAGGCCAGTCATCTCAAGATCAACCCAAAGTAATTTATCAGGCACTAAAGCAAAGCGCTCATTGTCCATGCCAGCCATTATATCGCAGGCTGCAGTAGCTAATTAGTCCGCTTGCTGATTGCGGGCAGCAGCTAATGCGTCACTGTACCATTTGAGCTCATCAAGCGCCGACTTTAAGGCAGCATTTGGTCCGTACGGATTAGCGGCTAGCTCAGGCTTTAAGTTCCCCTCATCATCGAGCCCTTCGCTCATCCCGATAAAAGCAACTTGGTAAGGTATGACAACTGACCGGCTTTCACTTAATATTTCCTTGAGATGCATGGTTGCACGGGCACCGCCGACAGTTCCATGACTGACAATTGTTGATGGCTTATGCACGAGCTCAGTAGTTAGATAATCAATGGCATTCTTCAGCACCCCGGGAATTGAGTGGTTGTACTCAGGTGTTACAAATACATAAGCATCTTGATCCTTAACAGCATCTAGCCATTTTTGAACTGCCGGTTCGATTTTCCGTTCAGGATTATACCGAGGACTCATCGGCTCGCTAAAAAACGGTAAAGGATAATCCGCTAAGTCGATGAGTTTGGTATCGACATCGTCCATGGCACTAGCGGCTTTAACAACCCACTTGGCCTCTTTTAATGATTGCCGATTAGTACGGATAGTGCCCACTATAACTACAAGTTTCATTTCTGCTCCTTTTTTGCTATACTTAATATAGTACTAGTTTACTATACAAAGTATAGCAATGGCAAGCCCTTATCAAGTAATTATCGAACCGAGCGATGGCTGTATCGCCAGCGCCGTAAATATTATCGGCCATAAATGGACTGCTCTGATTCTGCGTGATCTGTTCGGTGGACCAAAACACTTTTGTGAGATTGAACGATCAATTCAAAAAATTACACCGCGTATCTTATCTCAACGTTTAGCCGATCTAGAAAAAAACGGCATAGTCGTCAACGATGGTCCCTGTTATGAGCTCACCGCAAAAGGGAAAGACTTAATGCCAATACTTCAGCAAATGGCAGCTTGGGGCGATAAATATCCATACTAAATATGGTCCGGAGCATCGATCCCTAATATATTTAGCCCGGACTTGAGCCGGTTGGCATATTTCTGGGATAGACCCAGTCTTAACTGCTCACGCTGATCTCCAAGCACGCGGTTGGTTTCATAAAAACGATTATATACTTGGCTGAGGTCGTACAGATAGTTGCACAACAGATGCGGACTCAGTTCCTTGGCAGCGACTTCAACAACTGACGCATAACGGGATAAGGCCCGCGCTAGTTCACGCTCCTGGACTGTTAGTTCTCCGGCAATATTTACCTCTGCATTAGATTTTGTAAGTATGCTGTGTGCTCTAGCATGTGCGTATTGTAAATATGGACCACTGTTACCAAGCACATTAACTGATTCTTCCGGTTCATAAATTATGTCCCCTCCGAGTCGTTGTTTGAGCAAGGAATACTTTACAGCGGCAAGCATTACCCGTTCATCGATTTGACCTCCAACTTTAGCTGTCGCCTTATTAGCAGCATCTAGTACATCTTGTGCCCGCAAAATGTTCCCGAGACGGCTGCTCATCTTTTTGCCACCGGACAATCGAACTGTGCCGTGGCTTAAATGAACGGTGTGCTTAGCCTGTTCCGGTTCAAACTGCTCAAGGGCTTTAAGCACTACGGCAAAGTACTGTTCTTGTTCACTGGCCGTAATTATAACTGAGCGGCTATAGTTAAAATCGCGTTTTTTAAGCTCCGCTAATCCGATGTCTTTAGCTTCATAGGTCGGTATACCAGCGCTGTTAATGAATACGCGTGTGTGCAATCCGTACTTTTCGCCGCGAAATACCACTGCTTTATCGCTCATTTCAAATACGCCACGCCTAAGCTGTTCCCTGACCTTTTCTAACCCGATGGGAGCAACCTCACTTTCTGTATAGTACTGATCAAACATGATTTGCAAACGTGAGTACAAACGGTCAAACTCAGCAAAACTCCAGCCTCTGGTAGCCCAATAGATCTGGGCAAGCGGCGAACTATGATCGCCGTCTTTGAAGATCGCATATATTCTCTGGTTTAGTTCAGTAATAGCTGCTCTAGCCGTTTTATCTGACTCATATGCGTGATTTCCTTGAACATATGCCGCGCTCATCCATTCAGCCCTTTGACCTTCAGCAATAGAATCTAGCCCGGCCGGGTTTTCTCCTCCTAGCAAGTTAGTAATCTGCCAGATTGCTCTCGCCACATGAAGACCAACATCACTCACATAATTTATCCGGTAAACTTTGGCGCCCGCCTCGTTCATTAGGTTCGCAATCGATTCGCCGACGATAGAAGTATAGAGATGCCCGGCATGCAGAGTCTTAAGCACATTGGGGTCGGAATACTCTACGACTGCTACTTCTCCATCTAAAAATCGTTTCGGTTCACTCGAGATTTCATTGATCAGCGTCCGGTCATTTAAAGTAAAGTTAATAAAACCCGCGCCGGCAATTGAAATATCACTTACCAGATCAGCTAGTTTGACGTTTAAGCGTTTTAGGATATCTTCTGCTAGTGTTCGTGGCGATTGGCTGTTAATTGCAGCTAGCTTCAATGCCAAATTAGTCGAGTAATCGCCGAATTTGGAATCGGGGATGTTAAGTTCGACTTCCACGCCCGGACTAATTCCGGACGCAATCTCAGACAAGCATGCTTTTAAAACATCTTCCATTACCTACAAAGTATAAACTATACCGCGTTTGACTTTTTTATATGTTGAGCCAGATCCTTTACGCCTTTATGCCATTGAATGTGGCTTATGCGCCATGCCATTAGGTAGGTTGTGCTCAGCAATACAAAAAAGCCAACGATAGTCCGGCCCATATCCGGGTATACCTGAGGACGTAACACTAGATTAGATATATCGAACAATACCCCGGCCGGATTAAGTATCAAATCCCAACTATCCCACCGTAAATCACGACCTAGGTAAATTGCAAAACAGCACCCAAGCAACACGATCAGTACTATAGCTGCTGCCGTTTTATAGTTTAGGCGCCGTTTTAGCTCAAGATGTACCTGATACATACTAAGCATGCCAAGGAAAAACGCCAGATAAATAAATGCTGTAAACATGATGCTAGTAAATAACAGAGTGCTAGCCGGCACTGTAGATAGATGGATATAATCGCTTGCCGTATAAAAACTGCTCGGTAGAAAAATCAACCATAAAAAAGTTAAGAGTAGCGGTTCCCAGGCTGACCAGCGCTTGTATTTTAGGACAACAATAAGTCGCCATGAAAGAAGTAGGGTAATCGTTGCCAAAAGTAGGTTAATCACTAAATACGGGTACATTACGGCGTGATTTAGAAATATGGAGTAAATGTAAAGTCCAAAACAACCAATAAAGCTAACCGCAAACACGATTGCTAGCTCAACCCAGGTGCGTTTAAGCAGTAGCCGACTAATCACTTGCAACCATCATTACCTTAAATTTTTCAACTAGATCAACTGGTTCAGGGTTAGTCCCGGCTGCAATGGCGGCGTAAATTGATACAAAGTCTCCCAGTAGCACGCTATAGAGTAAATGCTCGAGTAGGTTTTCCCCTTCAGCATTAACCACAATTGGCTCAGGACGGCGTCCTCCTAACAATTGCGCGCTCAAACCAAAACGTTTTTGCACCCTGGGGTGCTCCAAGGTCGATCTCAAATCGATTACAGCATACGGTTTATCGACCGGTTGACTGCTCCACCCAATAAATTCATTATGATTAAATTCCGGGTATGAATTCATCCAGGCAATCTGTTTGGCGTTTTCATTAAAACTAATCTTCCATTTATATGCCGCCGGGGCTAACAAAGGACCTCCGTATATGACAACCGACTTACCCAGACAGTCAAGGGCGATCTGCTTAGCCAGGTTATGCTTGAGTGGTACGACCGCTTCCCAGGACTTAGCACAGCGCTTTAGAAATTCCGCAGCGCGGTTTAGCTTCTCGACATCCTCGTCAATGGATAACCCAAGTTGTTCTACGGCTGAAGTCAGCGCTTTCAGGTTATAGAACACTCCATACCGCGGCTGGCGAGCTGATGGCAAAATAAAAAGTGGATAACCCTTGGCCCGGGCAGTCTCGCCGAGCTTTCCCCCGCCGGTCATAATTACAACCTTAGCTCCCCTGCTCTCTCCCTGATGCAGAGCACTTAATGTCTCTTCTGTATTGCCCGAAGCACTTGCTACGATAAGCAATGTATCTTGATTGACATAGGTGGGCAAAACGTAATTTCTGGTTATTTCAAATGGCAACTTAAACCCGGGCCAGCTGACACTTAAGGCTGCCGCTAAAGCCGATCCGCCCATACCGGTATATACTATGTTTTTAACTCCTCTGTAGCTGACCTTGGTATCAAAAACATGGTGTAGTTGCTCAGGTTCATTTAGAGCTATGCCTAGCGCATCGGTTTTATCGATTTGATGAATATATTTTAGATCGTCAAGCATTTAGTTTAGATTCCCCGTGATAGATAAAAATTGACTGTTGCCCAAATGGCCAATTGGAAGAGTTGGTTTTCTCGTAGTCATATTAGATCTTCATAATCCTAACAGTTAGTTTATCTATTTGACGTTTAAGGAGCAATGGGTTTAGACTTTCATGCTCCAGTCTCAATACTTCCTTAATATCTTCAGGATAGCTTATGCTCCAAGACTCTCTGATAGGGTGTTTTGCCTGTGTCGTCTTATCTTTGGTACTTAGCCCCAACCTTGTTCTTCTCCAGTAACTTACGACTAGCCACGAAATGGTTGAAGTATACGTCCAAAGCTTCATAGCGCTCATTACGACCGAAACTGTTTGTTTGCAGTCAAATCGACTATCACCCAAGAAACGTCTGACTATGTGGCCATTCTTTTTTATCGAGGATACTCTAGCCGAATGGTTGTTAGCTGTAGTATAGTATAGGCTATAGCATTATGATTGGGGGAAAGTTAATGTTTGGGCACCAAGACGATGACACAACACTTGATGAAGAAGTGAAAGTCAGTCAGCAATCACAACTAAATGGAGATCAGACCACAGATAATACTCAACCAACTCAAGATGATACAACCGTCAACGAGCCTGTTAAAACAGATAGTGACGACCTGATCAGCCTTAAGCAACAAGCCCTCTCGAAATTATCTCCTTTAGTTACACACCTTGATCAAAGTCCCGAAGAACGATTCAAAACCTTACTGATGATGATTCAGGCAAGCGACAACCAGACTTTACTAAAGTCGGCCTATGAGGCTGCCAATCAAATAGTTGATGAAAAGCAACGCGCTCAAGCACTACTAGACATTGTGAACGAAATTAACTACTTCACCCACGCGCAAAAGGACAACTAAAGGTCTACATCATCCCCATGCCACCGCCCATGTCTGGAGCCGGTGGGCTCTTAGGCTCAGGTACGTCGACCACCAAAGCTCCCATGGTCATAGCAGTTCCGGCCACGCTTACAGCGTTCTGAAGCACTTCGCGCGCGACGCGAGCCGGATCAACAATGCCTTCGGCTTTTAGATCGACAAGTGCGCTCGGGTTATTAACATCAACACCGATGCCTGCTTTAGCGGCTTTCACTTGCGGTAACCACTCGTCGGCATTCAGCCCGGCGTTTGTGAGCAAAATGCGGAACGGCTGTTCCAGACTTCGCAGCAATATCTGCTTACCAGCGTTCACTGAATCGTCCTCCTTAGGGTCAATAATGACTGCCGAGCGAAGATTAATAAGGGTTATGCCACCGCCCGGTACAATGCCATCGCCAAGTGCAGCCTTCACGGCGGCGACCGCATCATCTACCCTAAACTTCTTTTCTTCAATTTCAGTTTCAGTCGCACCACCTACTTTAATGACTGCCACTTTACCGGAAAGTGCGGCTCGACGTTTTTCAAGATTCTCCTTGTCATATTCACTGCTGCTTTGCTCAATTTGAGCATTAATTTGTTTAATCCTGGCAGCAACTTCATTAGAATCACCGTTACCTTCAATTATCGTGGTTTCATCTTTTGTCACGATCACTTTACGCGCGCTACCAACGACATTAAGATCTGCATTTTCAAAATTCATTCCCTGTTCATCAGAAATTACTTGCGCTCCAGTAAGTACGGCAATGTCATTAAGTATGTCCTTGCGACGATCGCCAAAAGCTGGTGCTTTAACAGCAACAGTATTAAATACTCCCTTCAGACGGTTAAGTACAAAGGTTGCGAGAGCCTCGCCTTCAACATCGTCAGCTATCAGCACCAAGTCTTTGCGTCCCCCCTGAGCAATTTTTTCAAGCAATGGCAAAAACTCCTGTATTGAGCTGACTTTTTTATCAGTGACGACGATTGCCGGCTTATCGTATACAGCTTCCATCCTAGTGGTGTCGGTAACCATATAGGCACTCACAAATCCGCGGTCAAAGGTAAATCCTTCGACAATCTCTTTTTCTAGAGACAGTCCCTGCCCTTCCTCAACCGTTACCACGCCTTCTTTACCAACCGCTTCCATAACCTCAGCAATTAGCGAGCCGATCTCTGCATCGCCAGCTGAAATGGTAGCCACTTCCGCAACACGTGATTTTTTTCCTTCTATACTCTCAGCCATGGTCGTAAGCTTACTAATAACATTGGCTGCAGCGGCTTCCAGGCCTTTACGCAATAGCATTGGACTATGGCCAGCCGCGATTAATTTGTTGGCCTCGTTTAGCATATGGTAAGTCAGAACGGTGACTGTGGTGGTACCGTCACCGGCTACATCGTTCATCTTGCTGGCTGCCTGTTTAATTAATTCGGCGCCGACTTTCTGACCGAGTGTTTCATCGTCTTCATCTGGCAGTTCAACACCCTTAGCTACAGTAACACCATCATGAGTAACAGTTGGATTACCATAAGATTTGCTAATTACTACGTTTCGCCCGCGCGGGCCCATCGTGGTTTTTACGGCGTTATATAGGATCTCTGCTCCCAGCAGAACCCGACGTCTCGCATCATTATCGTAAAATACTTTTTTGGCCATCTTCGTCTCCTACTTAACTGTTGCTAAAATATCTTCTTCTTTAACTAATATGTAGTCTTGTGACTCGACTTTCACCTCTGTCGTAGAATAACTCTTGTAAACAATTCTTTCGCCAGATTTAACTTGTTTAACTTCTTTGCCTGTCGCAATTACCTTCGCGGTTTTAGGTTTCTCGGCGGCATTATCCGGCAAATATATTCCGCTTGCTGTTTTACTGCTCGCCTCTTCGGGAATGGCGACTACATAATCTGCAAGCGGGCTTAAAGGTGAATTCATAACGGCAAACCTCCTTGAGTTAAAGTTTTCTATTATGGCACAAACAGATGTATGTACCAATTTTTCAGCACTCACTATAGCTGAGTGCTGATTTTATTGTCAAGAGATACCTATTGTTATTGTTTGTAAATTTGTCGTGTGTATCTAGCGGCGTGATTAAAACAGACTGTTAGGAAGCTGAAAACACATGAACCTTATCTTATGCCATATTTTTGCTAGCAAAAGAACTTTTTACCTAAAGTTTTTGGATATTCTAAAAAAGACTGCACCGATATTTGCTAAACTCTAATGTTAGATGCCGAAACTTAATCAAAAAGTATTAATGTCAAGCGCTGATTACTTTAGCGTTATCGAACTAAACCCTTATGAGCACGGCAACAAGCAACCAAATAAGTCCAAAGCAATAGAAGAGCATACAAAAGTTAAGGCAGCGATTGAAAGCGCCGGCATTGAAGTCATTAGCATTGCGGCGCCAGAAAATTGCCAAGACGGTGTATATACTGCTAATTGGGGCCTGTGTTGGAGGGGTAAAGCCGTACTGGCATCCCTGCCCAATCGCCGCCAAGCTGAAGAAACCTATGCTAAAGAAATTATTGAAAGCCTGGACTATGAGACAATCAAAGCTCCTTGGCGTTTTAGCGGACAAGGAGATTGCTTACCATGCGGAGATTATTTGTTTGTAGGCAGTGTTTACCGAACGGATATACAAATGCACCGCTTGTTAGGGCAACTTTACGGTTGTAAGATAGTGGGGCTAGAAACCCTACCTGCACTAGATGTAAACGGCAAGCCGATCATAAACCGAATCACTGGTTGGCCTGACAGCTATTTCTACGACCTTGACTTGGCTTTAGCGGTCATAACACCTGAACTGATCGCCTGGTGTCCGGAAGCTTTTCAGCCAGCAAGCCGGCAGCTGATCGAGTCATTGTCGATAGAAAAAATTAACGTATCCATAACCGAGGCCATGCATGGCTTTGCCTGTAACTTAGTATCCAGCGGAACACATGTAGTAATGAGTGCAAGGGCACCAAAGCTCCGAAACGAGTTAGAAAAACGCGGTTTTAAAACCATTACTCCCACTATTAATGAATTAAGCAAAGGTGGCGGTTACATCCGCTGTTGCAGTCTGACCTTAGCTTAGCCTCTAAGCAATTGGCGAACAGTTTCTATCTCATTCCAGGGATGTTCACCATCCGCT
Source organism: bacterium (assembly GCA_021800155.1). Classification (GTDB taxonomy): domain Bacteria; phylum Patescibacteriota; class Saccharimonadia; order Saccharimonadales; family UBA4665; genus JAJZWH01. The sequence goes on along the minus strand of JAJYZG010000011.1, from coordinate 14,425 downwards.
CGTTCAATAGTTTTCTCGTGTCCTTTGCCTAGAAGCATGACCGTATCGCCGGTCTTAGCCTGGTTCAGAGCAAAATTGATTGCATCGGTCCGGTCGTGAACTAAAAACAAATTTTTGTCTCGTTTTTTACCCTCAGACTCAGCTCCACTCGCAATTTGATTCATAATCTGGTTGCCCTCAACATCACGATCATCTTCTTCAGTCACAATTACTATATCGGCATATCGACCGGCTAATTTGCCCTGGGCGGATCGTTTAGCCACATCTCGCCGGCCAGCGCTGCCAAACACGACAATCAGTTGCTTTTTAACCGCTGGTCTTATGTCCTTAAACAGTTTTTCGAAACTATCGGGAGTATGGGCAAAGTCAACTATGACACTAAAATCCTGGCCTTCGTCAATTGTTGTCATTCGACCTTCAACACCTTCTAGAGCAGTGATTCCGTACTCGATTTGGTCTTTGGTCAAACCAAGGACAATTCCGACAGCGACTGCTGCTAGCGAGTTATAGACATTAAAGCTTCCCGGCAAACGACACTTAATTTTAAACTCAAGCTCACCTTTTACTGCCCTATAACTGACAAACGTGGGCTTGAGTGTTATATCTTTAGCTAATAGTTCACCGCCGTTAATCCCGTAAAGTAAAGGAAATTGGATGTCTGACGCAAATAGTTTGGCACTAGCGTCATCAGCATTTATGACTCCAACACGTAAGCCGTTTCGATTAACGTTAGCTTGCTGAAACAAGCGGCGCTTAGCATCACGATAGCGCTCAAAAGTTTTATGGTAATCCAAATGTTCATGGGTAACATTAGTCATCACGGCAATTTCATAGGGTACTCCCCAGACCCGGTGCTGGGCGAGAGCATGGCTGGTGGTTTCGAGGACTAACCACTCAATTCCTTTGGCTCGCATGGCTTTAATTCGAGACACCAGTTCGGGTACGCTCACGGTAGTCATGTGCTCAATTTGCGGCATAATGTCATCGCCCACACCGTAACCAACCGTTGTCATCAACCCTACTTTATAACCGGCTTCATGCAACATGCGGTGGATAAAATAGCAGGTAGATGTTTTACCATTCGTTCCAGTCACGCCGATAATCTTTAATCCTTTGGCAGGAAAACCGTTCAGGCTTTCAATCAATACAGCTTCGGCCAGATGACCATACGGCTCGATGGTTTGAAACAAACTGACCGGTACTACTCGTTTAACTAATGTACGTATGTTCATATGTTCTTATTTCAGTATAGTCGAAACAACCGTTGTCCGTTAACAGCCTGTTTATTTCACGTTAAAGAGCCGGCTTGTTTCAGGTAAAAGCCTGCATCAAACCATATCATGATAGTCTGTATAAGATACGATGAAGATTTTAGGGATTGAGACCAGTTGTGACGAGACGGCAGTAGCCGTTGTGGAAGACGGACAACATATGCTGAGCAACAACATTGCCTCAAGTATGGATCTGCATGCTAAATACGGCGGCGTCGTACCGGAGATTGCGGCTCGTGCCCAATTAGAAATGATTATTCCTGTACTGGAAGCAGCGCTCGAACAAGCCCGTTGTGACTGGACAGACATAGATGGAATGGCAGTAACCTACGGTGCAGGTTTAGGGGGCAGTTTATTAATCGGTGTCATGACAGCTAGGACTCTGTCGATTAGTAAGCATATCCCGTTAACCGCCTGCAATCACGTACTAGGTCATATTTATGCCAACTTTATATCCAGTGGTACCCTACCAGGATACAGTTTTCCCGACCAAATACCGCAATTCCCACTACTTGCTGTTATCATGTCTGGCGGTCATAGCCAGCTGGCTTTGTTTAAAGACCATCTGGATTACCGACTATTAGGCCGAACCAAAGACGATGCTATTGGTGAAGCCTTTGATAAAGTTGCTAAAATGCTTGGCCTTCCCTATCCTGGCGGCCCGAGCATTGCCACGATAGCAGCTTTAGGAGATGAATATTGCTTTAAGCTGCCGAAAGCGAAGGTTGATAAGTACGACTTTAGCTTTTCCGGGCTTAAAACGGCTGTTCTAAGGCTGGCTCAGGAACAAATTGGGGAATCTTACGAATTTCCATCCTATCGCCTGCCAGAACGCCTCAATGAAGCTCAGAAGGCCAATATTGCAGCTAGTTTTCAACACGTAGCCATCGAGACGATTATTGATAAGGTAGCCCTTGCGGCCCAAGAATATTTACCAAAATGCGTTTTACTGGCCGGTGGCGTGGCGGCTAACCAAAAATTACGCCATGAGCTGCAACGTGCACTTCCCTGCCCACTTATCGTTCCGGACCCTAAACTCTGCACGGATAACGGCGCAATGATTGCTGCATTGGGCAGTTGGCAATATAAACTGAAGCTCCCATTAGCTGATCCGTATCGTCTGACAATTGAGCCCAATCTGTCAATATAGCAATACTTTAGAGGTATATTAGAGTAATGAAACTATCTAAAAGTTACCAGCCGCATAAACATGAACCAGTCATCTACTCTCTTTGGGAAAGCCATAACGCGTTTAGACCTGCCCGTAAAGGCCGTCCCTACTCGCTCGTCATGCCCCCGGTTAACGCCAACGGCAACTTACACATGGGACATGCTTTAACATTCTCGATCCAAGATATAGTTGCCCGTTATCAGAGAAGTCAAGGAAAGTCTGTGCTATTTATACCCGGAGCCGACCACGCCGGTTTTGAAACACAGGTCGTGTTTGAACGAGAACTTGCCAAAGCAGGAAAAAGCCGCTTTGACTATTCACGTGAAGAATTATATAAGAATATTTTTAACTTCGTCGATCAAAACAGAACTAACCTCCACACACAAATTCGTCGTTTAGGTGCCAGCGTGGATTGGACATGTTACACCTTTTCGCTAGATCCGACAGTTGTCCGACAAGCTTACGCAACTTTTCATTCAATGTGGCGCCAAGGCTTAATTTACCGTGGTGAACGCCTAGTAAACTTCTGTACCTACCATGGAACGGCCTTTGCAGACATTGAAGTAGTTCACAAAGAAGAGCAGGGGAAGTTGTGGCACATTAGCTATCCGTTGACCGAAGGAAAAGGTTCTGTCGTGGTTGCGACTACGCGACCAGAAACTATGCTGGGCGACACCGCCGTCGCAGTCAACCCGTTAGATAAACGTTACCAAAAGCTGATTGGCAAAACGCTAAGATTACCGCTGACTAACCGAGAAATACCAATTATTGCCGATAGCTACATCGACCCTGACTACGGCACAGGTGCGGTTAAGATAACACCAGCCCATGACCCGAACGACTTCAATATCGGAGAACGCCACGATCTACCAAAAGTCACAGTAATTGGCTTTGATGGACGTTTGGTACATGACGTACCCGAACCGTTTAAAGGTTTGACGGTGGAAGAGGGCAGGGAAGCTATAATTAACACCCTCTCAGATAATGGCTATTTGGCTGGCAGCGAAGACCTAGTCCATAGTGTAGGCCACTGTTATAAATGCGGAACCGTGATTGAGCCGCTGCTAATGGAACAGTGGTTCATTGACATGAAACCATTAGCCAAACAGGCAATAGCAGCAATTAGGGCAGGGGAGATTGAATTCATTCCAGAAGCTAAACAGGAACAACTCATGAATTATTTGGAGAATATCCGCGACTGGAACATCAGTCGACAGATTGCCTGGGGAATCCCGATTCCAGCATTTGTTAACGAAAATGACCCCGGCGACTGGATATATGACGAGCGCGTCGACCAAGAAGTGATTGAGATCAACAACAATACATACCGGCGCGATCCTGACGTTTTTGACACCTGGTTTTCCTCCTCCTCCTGGCCTTACGTAACTTTAGGCTTCCCGGATAGTGATTACTATCAGCGGTTTTATCCACTTGAGTTAATGGAATCTGGATTTGACATCCTCTACCAGTGGATCGGACGAATGATCATGCTCGGCCTATTCGTGACTAAACACGTGCCCTTCAAACGGGTCTATTTGCACGGCATGATTACTGATGAACATGGACGGAAAATGAGTAAAAGTGTTGGTAATGTGATTAATCCTATGGAAGTAATCGATACCTACGGATCAGATGCCTTAAGGATAGGCATAATCAGCGGTCAAACTCCTGGCAATAACCAATCCTATGTTTCTGCTAAAGTTATTGGCGGCCGCAACTTTTGTAATAAGCTCTGGAATATAGCACGGTTCGTTCAAGATAAAGCCGGGTCAGACCAGTTAGTCGAACTGAGCCTGGCTGACCACTGGATACTTAACCGCTACGATATGGTGGTACGTTCATACTGCAAACTAATGGACAGCTACCGTTTCAGTGAAGCATATGAGGAGATTTACCATTTCATCTGGGACGATATTGCCGATTGGTATATTGAAGCCTCTAAAGTTTGCTTAAATTCGGGTTTAGTCAAGCAACTGCTTGAGGCCATCCTTATATTAGCCCATCCGTTTGCTCCGTTTGTGACTGAAACTATTTGGCAGAATCTGGCTCTCGTTCCAGACTCGCTGCTAAGCGGCCGCCAGCTGGTTGATTTACCTAAGGGCAACAAACAGTCTGCCGCAAACTTTAACACCATAATCGGTTTAATTAACCTCGTGCGCTCAATGCTTGTAGCAACCGGTACTAAAGATGTGCGCCTCACCTATTCGAACTCCAGTTTACTTAAAGAACACGCTAGCTTGATTAAGCAGCTTACGGGAGTCTCGAGTGTGACTTTAGGCAGCGGGGAAGGGGGCGTTGAGATAGCTTACTCCAAGCATAAGGTCTGGCTGGATATCGGCCATGATCGGGAAGCGGCATACAAACAGCAGCTCGACAATCAAATACAGCAGGAGGCAAGAAGAGTCATGCAGCTTGAAACCCGTTTAAAGAACTCTCAGTACGTCAAACGTGCTCCGGCCGACTTAGTCGAGCAAAGCCATGCACAATTAGTTGCTAGTAGGCAAAATCTGCGTCAGCTGAAGGATGAAAAGCAGCGGCTGGCGCACTAACTTCCATATCTAATGCCATCTTAACCTGATCAACCGATTCTTGCGGCTGAGCGTAATCAAACCAGAGTACGTGCCAACGCATACTTTCAGCTTGTGCCACATTTTCCCGTGTATCGTCAATCAGTAAGATTCGTTCGGGAGGGAGCTCGGCTTTAGTCTGAGCCAATTCAAAAATCGCCGAGTCAGGTTTAATTAAGCCGGCCTCAGACGAATCGATAACGACATCATAATCAATATCCGGTATAACCTTGCTCTTGCGCAACTGACCAAGTAGACCTGGCATAATATTGGTTAACAAACCGACTCCATAATGTTGACTTGCCCATTTAACAACCTGGTCCATTCCGGGCATCGGCTCAACTGCCGCTAAATAATATTTCGGCCAATCAAGTTCGCTGATACCAAGTCGCCTGGCGATTAGCCGGTTAAAATCATGCATGCTAAGTTCACCCTTGCAAGCTTCGGAATTGTAATGTAAAAAGGCCATTTCAACTAGATCCGGTGACACGCCATAATCTCGGGCTACCTGAGCAAACGCGCGGTGATAAAACCTAACCATACAGCCGTTAACGTCAAAGAAAACAAAGCTGACGCCAGCTCTGGTAGTAAAGTGTTTTTCTTTCTTAGACTTAGTGCCAAGCAGCTCATCGAGACCCATATTGAGAGCACCCGCAATCGCACTGATAGTAAAAATTGAAGGAGATTTTATCGCCCCGCGTTCGATTTTTGTAAGCGTCGAAAAGCTCAAATTAGCGACTTGGCAAAGCTGTTGCTGTGTCATGCCGGCTCGGCGGCGCATCGATTGCAACCGCTTGCCCAACCCCTTCTCATCCATAGCCATATAATACCAGTTAAAACACTTCGAACCAACATTCTATGGCTAGAGGTGAACTAAAAAGACAAAGGCCATAAGGAAGATGACATAGCCGACAATAAACACCGCTCCTGTAGTCAGCCAGACCTGTTTCACGTTGCCATATCCCATATGGTTGCCGATATATCGATATGCTAAGGCACCAAGTCCTGCCGCAAATATTAGAGCCAATACATTAGATCCCATTTATTTAGAGTTTACTAAAAGGCCAGTTTTTCGGCCAATTTTTCTAGATCCTGAACCGTCGGTCTTGTGCTAGGTGCTGCATGGTATTCACTAACACTAGAGAACGGGAAAACCTTAACGTGAGCATGATCCTTGACTTCAAGACCTTCTACCATCATCCCAATAGTTTTATGAGGATAAGCCTTGCTCAAACTTTGACCGGCGCGCTGTACGCTATTCATAAGAGCCGTATAATCTTCCTTAGACAAGTCCCATACCGTACTAACCTCTTTTTTGGGCACAATCAGCAGTTGGCCTTCTTGGATCGGGTTAATATCCATAATGACCAGTGTATCATCGTCTTCGTGAACCTTCACGGCCGGCAACTCACCTTTAATTATCTTTGTAAATATACTTGTCATTGCAAGCGCCTATTACCAGCATTGGCAGACCCTGAATTGGCGTTGGGTGGCATAGCACAAGTAACACCATTGCCTTCTACCAACACTACCGGTTGTGGTAATTCATGTCGGGGTGATGCTTCAACTTCTGGGATTGAACCAAATTCTAACATTACAATTTTATTAAAGTTAACGCGCCAAGACTACGAGTGATAAACCTGTATCCTTGCTTAATTTCTCTCGCTGTCTACGTGTTTCCATGTCCTGTTCCTAAATTATATGCTTACATTATAGTTACGCTGATTGTTTGATATGTAAAGCATTTAGCTAGATTAAGCATGCCACTAACCATTGGCTTGAGCCAGTGGCAGAAAGGCTCCCTGGAGTAAACACAAGGTCTTGTGTCTACGTAAGTAGACTGCCATGTTTGGTCCAAGATGAAGAAGGACCAACGTTATTACCATGGATCGCATTCTCGGTAGCATTTGCAGTATCACTTGGTGTAGGTGCCTAAGTATCGGAAACAAGTCATGGCGGGCACTGTAGCTACTGAGATCAAAGGAGCTGCTCTACGAATGCGCCCAAATGAACGATTGGTGGATAGTTCGTTTGGCTGTGATGCCCGACCATATCCATATGCTGATCGAGTTACCACCGACAATTGCCTTATCTCAAGTTATAAAAACCTTCAAAGGCGGCAGTGGTTGGGCTATCCGCCAAGCCCATGCAGAATTGCAGGAATGGTTGTGGGGAAACAGCTTCTCTGGGCGAAGGGCTACTTCGCCAAAAGCGTTGGGCGAGTAACCGAGACTGCTATAAAGCTATACACTGAGCATCAGCATTACCGACCAAGCATGGCGAAGCAAGGAAGCCCTGGACTTTAGTCAGAGGTAGTTTACTTCTTGTGAGAAGTTTACTTTACGCTGCTAACGGCTATTTTGGCGGAGAGGGAGGGATTCGAACCCTCGGTACAGTTACCTGTACAACGGTTTTCGAGACCGCCCCGTTACGACCACTTCGGTACCTCTCCCGAAGACAATCTACATTGTAAACGCTTACACCCTATTTATGGAAGGATGTGCCAAAAGGTGTTAAACTGACCTCTTGAACCGCGCGCGTGTAGCTCAGTTGGATAGAGCGTTGGCTTGCGGAGCCAAAGGTCGTAGGTTCGAATCCTATCACGCGTACCAATTATTGGTATCTGACATTTCTTTAATAGCCCCAAAAGGCTGTTTAAGGGGTAACTCTAGCATTTCGCTATTTAATTTCAGATTCGGAAAAACGAAATCCAGTAAGTATCGCTTTCTTTCAACAGATATAGTTTCACTATCAAATATCTCTACTGCACGAGATACAATGTCAAGAATGAAGCTAGCCCCTAGAAGAAAGGCTTTGTTGCCTCTTGAAAAAAATATCTTATTGTTGTATATTAAGGTTTATAAAATACAGATTTATATCTTTCTTATCTCTATGATTGAAAGGAGTTTCTATGAGCCAAGAAGTTAATTTATATGACCCATCTCAGTTAGATAGAGATGAATGGAGGCAATTACAGTTATTACAGCGTGATACTTTCACCAGTGTTATTGATAGACCGCAGGAAGATATAGATTACCTAGTCCAATGGGAAGACCCCAAAAGATACTATGATGCCCACATTGACCCAAACACAGAAGTTGGTAAACGTTTTAATCCAAACCAATCGTATACACGACCAAAGATAGCTGTTGCCACAGAAGCTCGTGAGCCAATAGCCTTTGCCTATACAGCACATAATGTATCGGGGGCATCTCCAGTTGATAGATTAATTAAAAGATTAAGTGTTGTTAAGAACTACCTTTGGCTAAGAGAGTTTGCTGTTAGACCTGATTATCAAAGACAGGGAGTCGCGAAACAACTTGGCTTAACTGTCCTTAAAGATGCTATTAAACTTCAGCCAGTTGCAGCATATGTATGGCCAGATGAAATTGATTTTCTGCCAAGCGTTTTAAGTAATTTAGGATTTTCGCCTACGAGCGAACGACAAGTTCATTTATATGGAAAAGATAAGCTTCCAGTGCGACAGGTAAGAATGCAAGCTCCTTCTGTACGTGGTGTCATAAGTAGGCTAAGTTAATCTTTATGAAAGCTGCACTTGTTAACTATCCTCAATCGATTACTCCTGAAGGTGAGCTTATTATTGAACGTCCTAGCCATGGTTCGCTAGAGCATGCCATGACTGACTAAGATGCTGCTGAAACTATTCAATCCATTGGTTATCAGGCATGGAGTAATAGTGGTTGGGTTCAGGAAATTGCTGCAGATTTGAGAGAGCAAGAAGAACACCTAAAATGGATAGAAGCTTATCAAGCAGGAGATTTGCTACTAGTAGATGAGATGGGACTACCAACCTTTCTTTTTAATGACCCACCTTATTTTGTTCTAGAAAAACAGACTGGGCAAAATATACCCATGAAAGGTAAGCTTTTCGGCGGGGAACCCGATAAGTCTGATATGAAAGGAGATTAAATGATGTCAGCCGAGAACGAAAGAGCTAACGAAGGCATTAGGTATTGGCCAACCATTGTTGGTGCGCTAGGTGGTCTTGCTATAAGTACTGGGATAGTTATACCTGAAATAATTTCTAATCCTCGACTACTTAATACCTCAACAGGTTCAATTGAGGTAGGTCTTACAGGTTTGTTTGTGGCAGCTACTAGTGTTTTAGGAACAATAGCAGGAAATAAACAGCGATAGATTTTGATAGAATAAAATAATGAAAAACACAAATAAGCCTAAGCGTCTTTATTTCAAGTCTTACGTTCAACTTATACACAATTCTATCGGCTCAAATCTGTTTCGCAATTTTTATGTTGAAACACCCGAAAAGGGCATATTTGATGCACTTGACGATGGATATAACTCATGCGCCTTTTATGTAAGTACCATATTAGTTATCTTTAAAAAGATATCTGGAATACATGGAACTATTGATAGCACCATTAAAGATTTACAGGAATCAGGTTGGATTAAGGTTAATGAACCTAAAGAAGGTGATGTAATTGTTTGGGAGACCAAACAATTTGATGATGGTTTAAAAGAACATATCGGGTTTTCAATAGGCAACAATAAGGCTGTTAGTGTTTCTTGGACTAAAAGGACCCCTATAGAACATAGTGATACATTTGATGGTAAAAGAAAAATAGCGAGTATTTTTAGACTAACTATCTGGTGAGTGAAAGAGCAATCTTATTACAGCTCATTTCTTTGGCAATATTCAAGATTACTTGGTGATATTTATTTCTGAATACATCAAGTAGGGGGTACCATTATACTTATGCTTAATATTACATTTATCCCAGACAATGAGGACTTCTCACAAGCCGCTAAAGCCTATACTGATATTTGGACTAAGGACGGCAAACGAATCATTGAGAGTATCGAAAAAGTAGTAGGTAAAGAATTCAAGGAAAGAAACATTGAAGGAACTGTGTTTGAAGGTATTAGTCAATCAAACCCGCTTAAATTGAGAGCCAGCTATGACGATAACACCAAAAAGGCAACAATAGTTCATGAATTACTTCATCGCATAAGCACAGAATATATGTTTAAGCTGCCAGATAAAAATGAAGACTTGTCATTGGGACTCCATAAACAAATCGACTTAGTTCTTTATGACCTTTGGACTGAGTTGTATGGAAGAGAATTCGCCGATGAACAGGTGATTATTGAGTCTAAAAGAACCCCGGTTTATAAAGAAGCATGGGACTGGGCTCTCAACTTTCATAAGTATGATCGACAAAAATTATTTGTAAGATTGTGTAGCTAGACGGTTCTAATCCAGCACGGTAGTTACTGTGCTGGACTTGGCAAAGGTGATACCTCAAATGTTTCATGCCAGCGTATTAATTCTGACTTGAGGACGTTCCACGACATGACAGGCAGGTGTACCAATATAATTGTGCTTGTCGCCGGTGTTATCATTACTAAATGCATAAGTATGGTTTAGCAACTACCTTAGAAGAACTCAGTGATGGTTATGAGTTTTATACAGACAACTGGCCACTGCATATAACTCAGGTTGATACTTTTGAAGTCAGATTAGACCCACCGGAATCTCTATATCTTGAAAATCTAATATCTCAAACCCATAGTTTTAAAATCAATACTCTGAATGATGAATTATTTGGGCCAGATAAAAATATTCCAGTAACAAGACTTGGTTTAACAAAACATATGCTTGAGCTACATAACTCAATAATTAGCAATTTAGTGGACTTAGGCGCCACTTTTAAGCGTCCATACATTTTGAAAGAAAATTATAAGGTCATTTAAGATAGTGTTTAGTTTATGGTATAGAATAACAATTAAATCCATTGACAGGAGTATCTACTGTATATACAATAATAGATATTATGAATACTTCTACAGCAACCGTAATAAAAACCGGAAACTCCTATGCGTTAAGGGTACCTAAATCTTATGCTGAGCGTAATAACCTTCGGCCAGGAGCAAAGGTAAACCTTCAAGACCCACAAGTTTTAGGAGGCACACTTGCAGACCTGCAAGCTAGTATCAAAGCTTCCCGTAAGAAAGGTGGTATAGGGGTTTGGGACAAGATAATAAATCCGTCAGAGTGGCAACGAGTCGAGCGCGATAGCTGGAACTAAAATAAAATGAACCGAGCAGTAATTGATACCAATATCCTCATAGGATGGTATAAGATGGGCGCTATATCTAATAATGACGACTTAGATAACGTGGCTCCTGTTTTTTCGATTATTACTAAAATGGAAGCGCTAGGGTTTCAGGAAATAACGGAAGTCGAAACAAGGGCCATTAATAAAATGCTAGACACCGGTGAATTGGCTTATATTGACGGTGATATAGCTAAACAAACCATCAATTTACGGCAAAAATATAGAATCAAAACACCCGATGCCATTATTGCGGCAACAGCTCTAGTTAATAATTCAGAACTATGGACAGTTAATACCTCAGACTTCTCTAGTATTGAAGGTTTAAAGCTCCACAATCCATTAAAATAGAGTTTCTGGCTTCTCGGACTGCGGTGTACCACACAGGAATATAGTCTCTAATACATCATTCAGACGGTTCTGATATTTTTGAGTTTTAAGTTACGGTGCTATTTACAGATTAAACTAGTTTCTAATCCCGTTAGATCAAATTGCTCAAGGTTGCTATTCACAATCTGTTAATACACTATTATCTTATGAATGGATTTGAGCTCAGGAACTATCCAGACTATCCGCAAGACACGTATACGTCTAAGGTCCAGACACTTGCTAATCTAGACGGCACACAGTCACTTTATAAAGAGAGTAGATTTAGGCTTAGCAAGGATAATGTAGCAATTGCTGAGTTCTTAAGGTACTTAGAGGTTAATCCGCACCCTAATCTATTATCTCCTGAAGCTATTAATGCAGAACTTGGACAACCACTTATAGAAATCTATCCTTTTATTGACGAACCATTATTGAGCAGAGAAGAAGCTACATTTAGAGATGGGATAAGAGACGGTAAGATTGATGAGTCCGATTTGATTGATATGATGTTGCAGTTAACTAGTGCTCTGTCTTCCATTCATCAGCTTGGATTTGTTCATAGAGATGTTCGTGCCCAGAACATATTCGTAAGACCTGACGATGACCGACTTCACTTAACCCTATTTGACTATAACAGTTTATGTAGACCTTACTTTCAAGCTGACGCTTTAGATAGTTGGATTTTAGAAAGACCGCCTGAGCTAAGAACAGGTAATGTAACTGTTGACGCACGATTTGATGTGTATGCACTTGGTTATATACTTTTTGATTTAACCCATAGTAGTTATAAAGACGAGTTGCCAATAAGCACACTAGACCCAGACCATCCATTATTTGCAGTTATGAGTAAAGCCAAGGCACCCTTAACCGATTGTTACGATGACGCAACTGCTATGAATCAAGAACTGCTTGCCTTAGCTGCATAGTAATAGAGTTTCTGACTTCTCGGACTGCGGTGTACCACACAGAATTTAGTCTCTAATACATCTTTCGGTTTGGTTCTAATATTTTAGCCTCTCTGACACAAAGTTTTGATTACAGATTGAAATAGTTTCTAATCCTGTTAGCTGTTAACTGTTGTGCTTGACAATTTAATGACATATTTAATCTTTTATTGCATAAATTCATGCCTCTTATGCTATTGTGACATAATATCTTAATGCAACCTGTAATAGCTCTTTCTTCTATAAGTAAACGATTTGGGCATAAACAAGCACTAAAGAATGTCTCAATAGCTGTAACTCAAGGAGAAATATTCGGATTCCTAGGTCCAAATGGAGCTGGCAAAACTACCGCTATACGCTGCATGATGGATTTTATACGTCCTGATGCAGGCAATATTGAAATACTAAACAAAGTAATTTCAAATAATCCCAATATCAAACAGAGCATTGGTTACTTTGCTGCCGAGAATCAACTGCTTGAAAAATGGAACGCTAAACAACATATTGATTTCTATCGCTACATGAAGCAGGCCGATAAATCTGCTTATAAGTTTCTTAAGGAGCTGGATTTAGACGCTAGTATACCAGTTAGGCATATGTCCACAGGTAATAGACAGAAGCTTGGCTTTATACTCGCATTAATAGGAAATCCTCGACTTCTTATTTTAGATGAACCTACACGGGGATTAGACCCGCGTTTACAGAACGAGGTCTATAAAATACTGAAAGATTATGTAGCTGCTGGCGGAACCGTCTTTATATCTTCTCACAATTTAAATGAGGTTGAGTATTTATGTTCAAATGTGGCCGTTATAAAGGAAGGTAAGATTGTTGCCGATAAAAGTCTTGCAGATATTCACAATTTGAAAACATCTATAGTTTCTGTGACCTTCAAAAAAGCTGGATTTAAAATACCCAAAGCTAGCAATATCCAAATTTTGAACGAAGATGGTCTAAGCCTTGTCGTAAAATTACAGGGAAATGTTACACCCTTACTAAAAGAATTAAGTCAAAATGAACTGACTGACATTGAAATTGCACACGCCTCACTGGAAGATGTATTTCTGGAGCTTTATAAATGAAACACGTTGGTGTAGCTCGTAGAGAACTAAGCTTACGACGCAATAATATAATTATATTTTGCATTATTGTGGCATTATTAGCGATTCTTTACACTGCGATTTATCCAGCACTGCAACACCAAGCAACTCAATTAATAAATTCTATAGGTAATGTATATAAAGATGTAGGTGTGGTGGGCAAAGTATCTTTCAGTACGTTGCAAAGTTATATGGCTCTAGAAATGTTTGCGATAACTTGGCCTATTCTAGTTACGGTTTTTGCTGCCAGTCTTTCGGGAGCTGCCTTATCTGGAGAGATAGAAAAAGGTACACTAGGTATGCTTTTAGCTTTGCCCTTAAAACGTACAACTATATATTTCGGGAAGTACCTTACTGGGATTATTTCGATAGCCATTTTTGTTATAACTACAATAACTCCCATAATACTAATAGCTAAAATCGGTCACATGGACTTACAGTTTACCCATTTTGCTACAACAGCTCTACTGTGCTTTTTATTTGGTACGGCTGTATATAGTTTGGCTCTATTTTTTTCTGCTCTTTTTAATGAAAAAACTCATCTATATGGTCTGATAGGCTGCATAATATTTCTGATGTATGTAATTAACGCCGTGGCAGGCCTTAAAACTTCTCTTGCTGGTCTTAAGTATGTCTCGTTCTTTCATTATTTTAATGTAACCGGTTCTTTAGTAAACAACCATATATCAAATTCGTCGTATTTAATTTTTATTTCTGTTTCGGTGTTTTCAACTCTAATGGGTGCCTTAATATTAAAATATCGTGATTTCATTATTTATAGGTATTACGCGTTTGCTAAATAAGCTGACGTTGCCGGTCTGGTAATAGCAGCCTTCTGTTCATACCAGGTTTGTCCTGTTTGCTGACGGATACTCTCCAGTTTTAAGAAGGCTACCATACAACTA
>JAJYZG010000041.1 GCA_021800155.1 bacterium | reverse complement strand
ACCCATTGTAGAGCACACATTAGTCCCCGAAAACCATAAGACTGTACCTGTTAGAAGGTGTAGAATCTGAACAAGCGATCAAGTCAGGTATTAATGTGTCATACTATTATTAGTAGACAAGAAAATTTTGTACGATTTTCATACGGAGATATCTAATGGGTGTTATAGAACTTGGTGGTGTTCACGGAGTCGGTAAATCTACAACTATTGAAGCAGCATCTCGTTTAATCGATCGTCCAGTGCCAATACTTAAGGGATCAGTTATTATGGCCCGAATACTAGGGGTTAGTACTGAGGATTTGCCGCGAATTCAAGCTGAGCGTCGACAGTGGGCTAGAGAGCTTATGTTTGATGAGCTTAATACTGCTCGCAATGGTGTGAGGGATGGTCATTTCAGCGTTTACTCTGATCAGGGTTATGAATTTCCATTCACATCAACTGATATTGGTATCGTGAATGTTGCGGTAGTTATTGAAGCTTCGAAGGAGACAATACTCGACCGGAGATACAGAATCGAACGAGACAGACCAAAAGATATCAATCAGATAGAAGAGCAATTGCTCCTTGAGCGTTTTGGTGCTGAAGAAACGGCTCGCAAACTCGATGTACCACTTTATAGCATACGCAATGAAGACGGAGATAATGCAGCTGAGCAACTTGCAGAGATCTTTGAGAAGTACTTAGATAAATGATATGTATTATGATGCACGCTTTATTCGGGAGCACATACAAAAAGGGCATATAAAAATCGAGCCGTATATAGAGCAGTTTCAAGGTCCCAATATGTACTATTGTCATCTGGGTAGCGCCATATTAAAGCCACAAGCAGGTAAAATTGCAGATACAAGAAATATTTCCGATGATCTCTATGAACGATCAGAAATAAAAAACTACTATGATCTTAAGCCTGATGAATTTATTTTGGCGGAGACATTTGAGACTTTCATGACCGATAACAGCCATATTATTCGGCTTTTTAACTCTAGCTCTCTGGCGAGGCTTGGTATAGTGCAGTGTGCTGTTGGTATGATAAACCCTGGTTGCGGAATAACGGTACCGCATCGCTTGACGCTGGAACTTTCAAATACTGGACCTTTTACAGTTCGGTTATATCCGACCATAGTCAGTGATCAGACCGGTGAACTCAAGCATGCGGGTACTGAAGTTCTAAAGGTGGCAGTTATGGATCATAAGGAAGTGGAAGTTGCCTATGAACAATGGGGTGGGGCAATACATGCTTATGACAAAGAAGTGGCAGGGACTAAAATCGACAGGAGATTTACATGAATCCAAATTATATATTTCCTATGGATGACCTGCCGACGCTGAGGAGTCTTGAGGATATTATTCTAACTAAACGGAAAACGTTATTCCGTAAGCCCGATAAAGAAGAGGGGATTGTATTCATCGTATCGGGCGGTCTCGATTCTACTACGGCATTGGCCCGCGTTATCAATGAATTTGAGTCTCAAATCTATCCTTTATATGTCCAACGAGGTGCGCGTAATGAAGCTAATGAGTTGGCATCATTGCGCTATTATTTGAAACTGTTTTCTAATAATCATCCAAACTTACACGAACTAGAAATATTAGAAGCCGAGGTTCCGCCGCGTAAATATAAAAAAGATATCCCTGAGGTACAGTTAAACGCAATCGGTCATACAATGCGAAATTCAATGCTTCAATCATATGCGATACAATATGCGGTTTCAGTGGGGTATAGAGATAATATTCGTATTCGGACTGTATTTACATCGCTAGTGCCCGATGACGACTTGCCACATTGCCGGCTTATTTCACTTCGTGCAGAGACAATTCTTGCTTGTATTGACGGTGATGATTGGTCCTGGCAGATAACATCGCCGCTATTGGAGTCTGAATTATGGGGCTGGATAGATAAGACCATTGCAATTAAGTATGCCTTTGAGCATAACCTTGATCTTAGTCACACTTATACTTGTACTGATAGCTCTGATATTGCTTGTGGTGTCTGTCCTGCCTGCGTTGAAAGGCTCAAGGCCTTCAAAGCAAGCGGCCACGATGATCCGATTAAGTACAGAACTAACAAAAAGGATGTTGCATGACCAAGCGAATTAATTTTGTCACCACGAACCCCTATAAGTTTGAAGTAGCAAAAAAATATTTTGAGCAGCTTCCATCGGATAAATACGAGTTAATTCAGTATGATATAGAGACGCATGAAGTGCAAGACGAATCAGAAGCAGAGATTGCTCGTCAATCGGCATTATGGGTGAGTAAAGAGCTTGGTGAATTGGCAGTCGCTTCTGATGTAGGATTTCATATCAATAGCCTTGGCGGTTTTCCTGGCCCTTATGTGAAATATGTAAATCAATGGTTACACCCTTCAGATGTATTGAATATGTTACAATCCCATGAAGATCGATCAGCTTATTTTATAGATGTATTAGCGCTCGCATCGCCTGATGGTAACACTCATATTTTTGTCGTAAAGACGCCGGGAGCGATTGTTGAAGCGGCAGAAGTGCCAGATACAAAGTGGACGATGGATGCGGTTTTTGTCCCAGATGGGCATGCTAAAACCTTGGCGACCATGGATGAAGCCGAGAAGGATGCAGTATGGAGTGACGAGGCATGGGAACAGCTGACGAATTACCTTGAAAGGAATAATTAAAATGAGCGTCACTGCTGAGAATGAATACGAGCAAATTCTTATCGATAATCGAGGATATGTAGCCAAGTGGCCCGAAGAAAAAGTTGCCGTCATGATCATATCCGGCGGTCTAGATTCAATTACGATGAGCGCACGCCTGTTAGAGAATGGATATACCCTCTATCCGTTGCATATAGAACGCGGACAGACGAACTATATCGCTGAGCGAAATTCAATTGAGTACTTTACGAAAATCTTTAAGAATAAGTATGCGGACAAGTTTATAGACGTTACCTATATAAAACTTAACATTCCGCCTCGTGAGTTTAAACAAGAACTATTATCTTACACGAAGAAGCATGGTCATCCACTACGAGATACTATGCTACAAATGGCCGCTGTGCAATATGGCGTATCAATTGAATCTAGTGGAGTAATAGTGCGTACCGTGTTTTGCGCAGTGATGCCTGAAGACTATTTCCCGCATAGCAACATTGAAAGTATTCGAGCCACAAACGTTGCGGTATGCCAGAATATGGATGATTGGCGCTGGCTGATCACTTCTCCTAATGTTGACCCTTATCTTGAACAAAACTCCATAAACAAACCATCAGAAATAAAATGGGCGTATCTGCACGACCTGCCCGTGGAGAAAACAATCTCGTGTAATGTGGCAACCGTGGAAACCAATTTCATGAATTGTGGTGCATGTTCCAGTTGCGATCGAAGACGTGAAGCGTTTCAAAGCGCTGGAATTATGGATAAAACTGAATATTATGCCAATTCGTCACAGCGCTGAGCCATTTATTAGTCTTGACCTGTCGAAAGCTGAAGGCAATATACTTGTGAATAGTGAGATTATTGGAAATTTCTCATTCGATCCGACTATGCTAGCACTTTTACCTTCACTTGATGCTTATTTAAATTTGCGACAATCATTGTCTCAGCTTTATGGAGTATCAGTAGACGAAGTGATACTAGGCAACGGCTCAGATGAATTCATTGAAGACGTAGCGCGGATAAGGAACGGAAAAGTATCAATTACACTTGTTCCGACTTTTGAAAGATTGTATGAGGTCAACAAAAAGTTTGGTTATGTCGCCCACGAGTTTGCATTTTCACCCGATGATAATTTCCATTACACCGACGTGCTACATAAAGCCTTTATGGATAAGATAGAGAAACTCGAACCCAACATTATTTGGCTTTGTTCACCGGTAAATCCTACTGGTAGCATCATAGATCCTGAACAGGTTAGGGAACTTGCTGCGAAGTTTCCAGATTCCTGGCTCATCGTCGATGCTGCATTTGCAGATATTGTCGACGCTAACTTAACAAAAAAATACAGTGCATTGATCAGAAAGTATGATAATCTACTGATTCTTAACAGTTTTTCTAAGTCATGGGGCATTGCGGCGGTGCGAATTGGCTTTTTATTAACAAACAAAGCGATCGCTCAAAGAATTATGCAGCAGCATGTGAAATTCAATGTAAACGCCTTGGCAGTCGATATGGCGCGTCTCTGCCTGGAGCATGATGAATATCGTACCGTTGAATATGATATCGTACATAAACATCTGGCCCTGCTTCGATCTGCTGTTACTGAACTTCCAGAGTATGTCTTTATTTCCAACTCAGACATAAATATGTTTTGCCTGAATAATCATAACAGAACGGATTTGCATGAACGGTTGTTGGGAGCAGGCATAAAAACAAAAAATTTAAACAAAATGCCCGGTATGCAGGATATGGGTTTTTGTCGTATATTGGTTCCCAGGGAGCGGGCTGATGTCGACATGTTACTCAAAGCTTTGGCAGATATCACGTAACTATAACGTAAGTACGAAAACATGTTATAATAGGTTTTAAAATTAATGCACATGGAGTTACTAACATGTCTGAGTCTCTACGATTGCCTTTCTATGACCCTAAACTAGTGCGTACGGAAATTACCAATGCTGTTATGTATCCTGAAAGCGTTAAACAATTGTTGATAGATGAACGTGTTATCGAGGCCGCGTATCGGGGAAATCTGACATTGGCTATGATACGCCCTAATGTCGGACCAGAAGCAAATTTACGTGGCTTGTCCGATGAGTCCTGTGCAGAACTAGTAGAAGAAATGATTGAGGGACTGGGCGTTGTTGCTAAATTCTCCTTCACTTTTACTGAGGATGTAGTTGAAGAATTTTATAGCGGTTCGCCACAAGCAACAATGGAGCAAAATGTTCCCCAAGATTCGTCTCGCTTTGAATCTCGCTGGCCCGAGTTTATAGAGTTTATGGCATCAGGACCGACCACTGTATTATTGCTATTTTCTCCTAATGGGGATGCTATAGAACGTTGGCGTGAACATCTTGGCCATTGGAATATCGAGAAGTACCGTGATCCGGCAACCATCAGGGGTTCTCTGGGTGTGGATATATTCAATAATCTTGTCCATGGTAGTGATTCTCCCGATTCGGTTGTGCGTGAACTTGGGCTCATTCGCAGAGCACTCGAAGGATAATAATGGCCGGCTTAGAATCGGTTCTGAAAGTAATAAGTGCTCACCGGGGTGTCGTGCCTGAATCGCAATGGCTTGTTGAGAAGGGAATTACCGACGATAAGTATGCTCCTTATAATTTTGAACTTGTCAAAGACTGGTATCGAGGCGGCTCGGAGAGTTACATCCTTGATTTTAAAGTAAACTCCGGTATTGATACCAAGCATCTTTTAGTAAAGGCGTGTATCAAGATGTGTGCCGTAGAAGTGGTTAGTGAATGGCACGACAGGAGATCACGAATACGGCGAGCTGGTATCGAAGTACCAAAACTCTACTCTACAAATCGGGCAGATTATATCGAAGAGTTCATAGACTTGGACCTACGAACGGCACATATAGTAGCCGGAACTGAGACGCGCAGGAAACTCGAGGACCGTTTCATCAATACATATAAAAAATTGAATGCGATAGGCTTTTCGATCGTTTCATTGCATGATGTTCGATCTCGTGGAGATGATGTGGTTTTGGTTGATTTTGGCTCTGACCTCGGCGGCTTTACGGAATCACAGCGTAGCAATGAGTCGGTTGAGATGAAGGCGGAAGATGATTTACGCAGGATATTGGGTAATTGAAAACTATAGAAAAAATCGCGCTAGCGGTTATCAAAGATAAAAAAGTCCTCATGGCTAGGAGTAGGAAGAATTCAAGCGTGTTCTATATGCTTGCAGGCAAGATTGAAGAGGACGAAACGGACGAGGAGTGCCTAGTAAGGGAGATTAAAGAAGAGGCCGACGTCGGCATCGCAAAAGACTCACTGGAATTCCTTGGAGTTTTCTCCGCTAATGCGCACGATAAGGCAGATACAATTATCGTTATCAGACTCTACAAAGGTGAATTAAGATCTGCTCCGGTTGCATCAAGCGAAGTAGCGGAGATTGCCTATTTCGATTCCTCGATGCCTGAAAAGCATCAGTCAGAACTCGTTAACCAAGTCTTATCGTTTCTTAAGGAAAAAGGTTTTATCAATTAATAAAGAATAGTGCTATGATCGATATTGGCGAGAGTTTATTCTAAGATTATCTATAATATCTGTCGCAAAATATGATGTCAAGCGCGTATAAAAAATATTAATTGAAAAAAACCGCCATCAAGAGAAGACGGTCTAACTATAGGTGATACAAATTGGCTGGGCACTGCCGTTAACTTAAGCTTTTAGAATTAGTACTTTATGGCACTCCACTAATATACTTATTAGCAAAAAGGAGTGCTCCTACATGAAAAAAAACAGTTATTACTAAGTCGCAGCAAAAATCTGCTTGGCGATCAGGATTTTGTCAGTCGCTACAAACAGTCAGTATCAGACTTTACTCGATCTCGTATACTAGACTTTCAGGCAATTGCGGTA
>JAJYZG010000040.1 GCA_021800155.1 bacterium | reverse complement strand
TGCTCTCCAAATTCACTACTACAACACTAGACGTATACACACAGCTTTAAAAACTACGCCCGCTGCCTACGCTAAAGCACTACAGAAAAGTCCAGACAAGTCGTTCATTAAAAAGGTAGCTTGACAAGTAGAATAGGCGATAAATCCCTGGACTTATGTATCGGCACAGTAGTGGCTCTACCATCAGAATGACGAAATTGTTGATGTGAACCTTTTTGTCTAACTAGCTCAAACCCAAGATTATTGAGAATTTTTACCACTTCTTTTGGTTTTAAAACAGGTAAATCACTACCCATAATCTTAAACTAAATAGTTACTAGTTGTGTGCCTATAAAGTATGATTCTGGTTTACTTTTAGGGTTTTCTTCAAGTACTAACTCAACAACTTCTTTAATATTATCTTTTAGCTCTTCTAGTGTTTCTGCTTGAGTATGAGCTCCAGGTAAATCGGGAATATAGGCCACATAGTATCCTGTGGTTGCGTCCTGTTCAATAATAGCTGTATATGATGTATTGCTTCTCATAAGTTTATTATATAACAAAAATACAAAGTCGGCGTGTAAGTATTGTACCCCCAATGCATTAAGCACTCAGAAACTTCATAGATGGAGAGCACTTCTGGATAATTTATATAGACAAGAGCAGCTTAGTAAGAAAAGGTTGAAATCAATATATTCCTAGTGGGAGTTATAAAGGATACTTGATTAGGAAAAAATAAACTAGCTAACGATTTGGTTTAATAAACTCTTCCCAGGATTGCATCTTTTTAGTTGACGAACCTTTCGGCTTGAAGCGTGCTTTATTATTATCAAATATATATCGTAGTCTCTGGTAGCTAATATAACTAAGAATGATTCCTGTACTAGTGCCTAGGTTTAGGCTTTCAACAATACCGCCCATTGGAATTTGAATGCATAAGTCAGCTGCCTGAGATGCTTCCTCTGAAACTCCCTTTGATTCATTGCCAAACCATACTGCAAGCCTCTTTTGGTTAAACGTTTCTTCATATAAATTGACGTTTAATTTGCCTTTAAGATGAGAAGAGGTAACAGCAAGTGTATAGTCATTTTTTCTTAAGTGCTCAATACATTCACTGGCTGTCTTGAAGCTTTTTACAAACACCCATTTATTAGCTCCGACGCTAACGTTCCTTAAGTGTTTGTTAGAACGTGAAGTTTCAAAATCACGTACGATTTTGTTGTTACCTATAACATATAATTTTTCAACTCCAAAAGCAGAAATATTTCTCATTGTTGAAGCTATGTTGACTACGTCTTTTGGATTTTCGAGAACACAAATAAAGTATTTGTTCTGAAGGTGTTTAACTTGTCTAATTCTATCTCTAATGGGCATAAATTAACTATAGCAAAATAAGTAGAAATGTACTCTGATTACACACGAAAACACTGGTATAAATTATCTTGGTAGTGCAAAAACTAACAGAAGCCTGGAGGGCCATCGTGAACGCTGTAGCCACCACAATCCAAGAAAGCCAGCACTTACACATTAGCAGTTTTGCAACTTTATCACTTGCACCGGAAAGTTCTTAGCCACGATAACCGATTTTCGAAGCATAAACATAAACTTACACACATGAGCCAGTAAAAGGAAGTACAGCGAAGATAGGAGCTGACAACAAAGAGTCAAAGTGGCCTAACTACTGATGGGCATGTGCTGTATGTTCGTTGGGCTTTTTGTTCATCATCACGAGCATCTTTGGGCCACCTGTTCGCATAAACCGCCAGACCAAAGCTACTGCGATTGCCAGAAATATGATGTTCAGTATGGTCGTGTAATTTAAAGATATGTGGGGCGCAAGTACTGTGGCGTTCCGAATAGTCGGCGTTATGTGAAGTAGCGCAAATAAGCCTTCCACGATATATCCAGCAACGACCATAGCTACATAAAACGTGGCCAGCAGGAAAGCCGACATTTTAAGACCGTAGTATTTCCTGTATATCAGCAGTATTGGGATGACCAATAGATCGGCAAAAATGAAGCTGACCACACCTCCAAAACTTATTCCGCCGTTCCACAGCACTGCCGCAAGCGGCACATTACCGACGGAACAGACAAAACTTAGCATGGCGATAATCGGGCCGATGAGCGGCCCCCAGACTTTAGCAAAAAAAGGATGGCTGACAAAAAAGAAATATTGCCAGAACGATTCGGGAATCCAAGCGGCCAGTGCGCCAGCAATCAGTAAGCCTACGACAATGTCAATCCAAATGGATGCCCAGTCCATAACAAAAAAGTGGCTGGTAGTGGTGATACCTTCAGATGATCTTAGTTTTTTCAGAATTGGTTCATTACCTTTTACGGCCATATCGTCCATGGCGGCATGACCTTCCATGCGGCCGTTCAATCCCTTGTTGGCTTGCGCTCGTGCCTCACCGACCAAACGTTTAGTCAGGAAACGGTGGAATAGAAAGGCCAAGACAACTATCATTATCGGTCCGCCGATGAACTCTGCTGCCGTAAATTGCCAGCCAAGCAGCAGAAGCATAATTATGCCCAGTTCAATGACTAAGTTGGTGCTGGCCATCTCAAATGTCATGGCAGCAGTGAAATTACCACCTTTACGGAAAATCGAACGTGCCATAGCCACGGCTGAATACGAACAAGAACTGGAAGCAACACCAAGCAAGCTGGCTTTGGTGAGCGTTTTTGGCGAATCGTCTGGCAGTAGTTTACTCATCTGGCGATGCGAGACAACAGCCTGAATAGCCGCAGACAAGCCAAAACCAAGTACCAACGGCCAGAGTATCTCCCAGCCCATAGCTCCGGCAACCGATAAGGCATGAAGGATGGCATGTACTATCACGACTTATGCCTTTGCCTCTTCGGATAATTTAGTTATTTCGAGATTACAGCTCTTGCACTTACTGCACCAAGCGGCACATTTTTTAGCTATCTTCTCGTCACGATAATGCAAACCGCACTCCGGACATTGGTATAGCGGTTGCTTGTTCTTATTGGAGGTCTTTCTTGAGCTTTTCATATTGTTCCTTTGTGATTTCACCGCTGGCGTAGCGATTTTTCATCGTGTCTAGAGGGTTAGCCACAGATTTTGAATGAGGGCGCAACCAAGCAAATAGTGCCGCAGCAACGGCTAGTACCAGTAGTGTAGTAAGGGCTGTATCCGTACCATTCCAAGAGCTGTTGTTGTAGCCGTACATCATAGTATCGCTTCCATTGGTGCTGGTAGGCCGGTAATTCATCATACCGCTTATAAAAGAGGGGGTATTAGCAGGGATGGCAGCGTTTGTTTGGCAGCCGCTGTCTCGCTCGCCCCAGACCTCGTGAACCGCAGTGTCGCCCTGGTCGCCCATCATTTGCTGTATGTTATTATCCCAGTAAACATGGTTTTCGGTGTTGCCTGCCGACAGCCCCATGAAATATTCGCCAAGTTTTTCATAATCGTCACTTGTCAGTTTTTGGCAGGAAGTTTTACCGCTTTGCAGATTTTTATATATCGTCTGCCCTGCGTTCTGCATATTTGTCTCATCTTGAAGTTCACTTTGAGAAGGAGGGTTTTGCTCCTGATAACCTCCCATCATCTGTGCATTTGCAGCCGGAGCTGCGTCAAAGATGAGCAGCGATGTCCCGAGTGCCGCTAAAAGATAATTGAAACGTCTCATGCCGCCTCCTATCTGTCGTTTGATCGGTTACGTGTTAACTCATAAATAGCCAAAAGCTCCTCCGTAGCTTCTGCCTGCTGTTTCTTGTCGGTAGAAGATAGCTTTTCGGGTATATGTGTGCGGAGGTGGTTTTCTACAACCAGTTTATTAAGCGAACCGAGCGACTTCTGAATGGCTAGTGTCTGAGTGATGATGTCCATGCAGTAGTCTTCGTTTTCAATCATTTTCTCGATACCTTTCAGTTGCCCTTGAAGGATTTTACTGCGGTGTAAGGCTCGTCGCTTAATGTCTGCTATCATGCTTGCATGATATACCCCCGGGGGGTATTACGTCAAACGTAATTATAAACAAAGGGACTAACATGCTAAAATATCTGCGATTTGCAAAAACTAAGTGGTTTATCGCAATCAGTTGCCTGGTTCTGAGGGCTGCCATTATCCTTGGTATCCGTTTTTTTACCTACAAGCCTGATTCGACTCATTACCACGCCAACTTTGCGGTCTACATTAACGGATAGCAGGAGACTTTCAAGGACGCCAGTTATTACACCGAGGTTCAGGCCTGTGAGGCAAGCAACTTCATGACACCGTATGAACGGGTTCACATGCACGACAACGTTAATAATGTCGTTCACGTCGAAGACCATGCTGTAACCTGGGGGCAATTCTTCCAGAACCTCGGCTGGAACATGGGGCCGACATATATCATCAATAAAGACGGCACAATATACCAGGAAAACGGCAATAACAAATTGAACCTTATTCTGAACGGCCAGGACTATACCGATTTCGGCGGTTTGCAGAACACGGTCATAAACGATAAGGACAAATTATTGGTGAGCTTTGGGGATGAAAGCCAATCAACACTGAAACAAGAATATAATGCTATATCAAGCACGGCTAAGCACTACGACGAAACGCCCGACCCTGCATCGTGCAGCGGTAGCCATGAAACCGTACTACACACGACCGTTTGGTTCACCTGTTCTAATTCTGAAGCGAAAAGCCAGAAATCAGCTTTTGGTTTTTGAATCTTCCCAAGAAGTTACTGTAGTAATATACAATCAAATTGGAGGGCCTTGTGTGACTCTATCGCAACTGAATTAACTAGAGATACAGAGCTATAGCAGCCCCATTAGGCGTAAACTCAAATTTAGATTTACGCTCTAGCCACCATTGTGCTGCTTTAATATCGCCGTTATTAGCTGGTAGAGTAACTTGGCTCGCTCAGAACGTAGACCAGTCTTCAGCAAGGCGCATTTTGTCCGAAAAGTCTTTATTTGTATAACTGGCTATGTGTACCAATAAAGCCAAAGATTATTACAATGTTTCCTTTGACCGTATACAATGCACGTACATCGCCAGTAATATCTATGCTTCTGTAGCCTAAATATTTACCTTTTAAGGCATGGTTGTGCAATCTGAAATCAAACGGGTTACTTTTAAAAATGGATATGCAACTCTTATATATAGTTTTTGTTTTATCGTTTAGCTTTGAATATTGTTTATCGAAAGTTTTGGTGGTTTCAATAATCATTACAGACTGTCCAGGTGCGCAAACATCTCTTCCAATGTCTCAAAAGGCCCACTGACTTCACCAGCAGCTATTTCTTTTTCAGCCTGTTCAATCACTCTCTCCATTTCCTCTGTCATAGGCTCAGAAGCAGTGAAATGAACACTACCAGTAGAAGCAAGTTCATATAGGTAGGCATTAAGTAAGTTGCTTAGGGGTATGCCTATTTGTTTTGCAACAGCTTGAGCTTTAGCCTTTGTAGCGTCATCAGTCTTAAAGTTTACAATAGCTGTTTTCACATAATCTATTGTATATACATTAGATATTCATGTCAATACTTAATGTCAGTTAATTTGTCAGTTTCTGACCTGGGGGTAATCAACACTAAAATTATGTGTAGATTTTACGTCGGCTAATTTTTAAAAAATTACCCCCGCAGTTTAACAGATGTAAAACAATAGATTTTCTAGCAAAACCAAGTGAATTACAGTTCATGGCGGGCTTACTGTGAAACTATTGCAACTCGGCTACTGGACAGTCAAACACATATTGTTTCACTAAGTCGGTTAAAGACCTTTTGATATTATCACTCTGTAAATGCGGGCATATTTTCTATTGACTTAAATTGAATATCAATATATACTGAATTACAGTATGAATAACACTATTAAATACATAAAATCGTTCAGCAATGGACAGGTGACTATCCCAAAAGATATAAGAGAAAACCTAGGCATAGGAGATAATTTTTGGCTTAAGGTATCTATTGCCGAAGGTAAAATAATTGCTGAGCCATTAGAAAATAACCAGAATAAAAAATCCTACAAGCAATCTCTCCTTGACATAAAGAGTACTTTGGATTTAGAGGGGCAAGTTAAAAATAATAGAACACAAGTGGAAAGACAGATAGCAAATAGGTCATGAGGAAACTAGTTGTTGATACTTCGTTAATTATTGATTTCTTACGACGAAAGGATAAAGCCAATTCTCTATTATACCAGTTAGCAGAAGAAGATTTATCAGTATCAATCATTACACATACTGAGCTTTACGCCGGGAAAAGTGTATGGGAAAACGATGAAGCTAAAGAGATTCTCGAGAAAGTATTATCTGGAATGACCCTTATTTCATTAAACGAAAAAATTTCGCAAAAAGCTGGCTATATAAAATCAAATACCGATATTTCTCTAATTGATGCAATTATAGCCGCTACAGCTCTTGTGAGTAATATGGCAGTAGTTACACTTAATATTAAAGATTTTAAAATAGTTAAAGGTTTAAAGATCGTTAATAGCTAGGGTTATGTAAGCCACTTGGTACAAGTCCATAGTCAGGAGGACAATTATGGACATGTACAACTTAAGACAAATACCTTCAGAAGCTAAGATACGTAAGTATCTAAGGCACGCTGTTTTTGGAGGTA
>JAJYZG010000039.1 GCA_021800155.1 bacterium | reverse complement strand
CACTGACCCTTCTTCATAGCTGCACCCGGCTTGGCAGACTACTTCCGCAGACCCAAAAATACTTTTTTGTCTGCGGAAGTGAACCTTTCTGTCATGGTCCTAAAGCCCATGGTGAGGTTTATGCTTACCCTAAAAAATTATTTAACGCGCTTTTAACATCTAAAGCCGGAATGAGAAAAGCCGATTGTTTATCCTTTAAGGATTTAGGTCCGATAGCAAAATCAAAGCCCAGTTGCTTAGCCTCGGAAATGCGCCTGGCAACAAAGGGAACTGACCGTATCTCGCCGGATAATCCGACTTCGCCAAAAACTACTGCATTATGATTAAGCTTCTTAGCTCTAGCTGCTGAAGCGACCGCCATAACTACCGCTAAATCAGCTGCTGGCTCGTTAATTTTTAACCCACCCACTAAATTAAGATAAACATCTTTGTCGCCCAGTTTCAGAGTCGTACGGCGTTCAATCATCGCAAGTAGTAGATTTAAGCGGGAAAGATCAAAGCCACTTGCTGCCCGTTTTGGATAGCCGTAAGAAGTCGGATTCACAAGTGCCTGTATCTCGACCAGTAACGGCCTGCTCCCCTCCATAGCCGCAAGCACGACAGAACCGTCGGTTGCCTTGCGTTCAGCTAATAACAAAGCTGAGGGGTTGGCTACACTATGCAATCCGGTAGCAAACATTTCGAAAATTGCAGTTTCATTAGTTGGTCCGAAACGATTTTTGCTAACTCTTAATAATTTAAGACCGGCACTTGAGTCTCCCTCTAGCGACATAACGACATCAACAATGTGCTCGAGTAATTTTGGTCCTGCAACGTTGCCTTCTTTCGTGACGTGACCAACAACAATAACAGCACAATTGCTTTGCTTCGCGGCCTGAGTCAGTAAAGCACTGGAGTTAGTCACCTGAGCTACGCTACCAGCTGATGACCCAACCTCGTCAAGTGCTATGGTTTGGATAGAATCAACGATAACAAATCCGTGTCTCCCGCTAAGAATCTCTGCCGCTATCTGGTCTGCAGAGTTAGTCGAAGCAACGCTAAGGCGGTCATTTCTAACCCCTAAGCGTTTTGCGCGCAGTGCGATTTGATGAACTGATTCTTCGCCGCTGACATAAAGTACATCTTTGGTTGTAGAAGATTCACCGGCTATTTGCAATAAGAGCGTACTTTTACCGATTCCGGGATCTCCACTTAATAAAGTTATGCTGCCGGCGACAACTCCACCTCCAAGCAGCTTGTCGATGGCAGGGATGCCGCACGGGAAACGTCTTTCATCTTCTACAATATTCGATTGTAGGTTATTAAGCTTTAACCTGATGCCGCTCGATGCTGAATTCGTATTAGTTACTACTTCAAGTGTATTCCATTCGCCACAGCGTGGGCAACGCCCAGACCAGCTTTCAAGCGACACTTCGCAGCTTGAACAGACATACAGTGCTGGTTTAATAGTCTTGGGCATATTTACAGTTATAGCTAATTGTAGCATTTCACTTAATTGACTGCAGCGCAGGTTTGGTACTAATCGCTGAAACCAGTTGTTGCTCTTCGAGTACGAGCGTATTTCTTGAACTGACGATTTGGTTGTATGAAGTAATCTCACTGTGGACAGTAGATACCAAATTATTGTAGCTGTTAACTAGAGAGTCGTACGCCGGGACTCCGGCATTATATGCACTAATTGCACCATCCGACTGGTCTGAGCTAAGTGATTGTTTAAGTGCATCTATGCTTAAAAGCATTTGATGGATTGAACTTTCATTTGAATTAATTGCTGACTTTAGGACAGTCAGTTGTGCGTTGTCCGACTCAAGTGCCTGTAAGCGTGTGTTAAGAGCCGCCTGATAGCCTTCGTACATTGCTACAATCTTCGCTCGATTACTAAAATAAACTGCATACTGGGTGTTCAAAGCTGAGGGCAAAACAGCGATTTCCGTCGCCAGCACTGAATACATCTCATCATAACGCTCTCCCGGCTCGGTTTTGGCATATGAAGCCATCTGTTCTTCGATTTGAGACCCAAGATTATGGCTAGCATAAAATTGCTGCATTATCTGATCAATTTTATTTCGACTCGATGTGCTAAGTCGAGCGTAGCCAGCGTGCAGCATTTCATAAGCCGCGGTTACCGGTATAATACCATTTAATTGGGGTTGCTTTACTTCCAACAAATAAATCCCGGTATCGCCGCTATGATAACATCCAATGACATATGATTCTCCGCTATCTTGCGGACAATTTCTGGAAAACTCCGTCTTGTTTAGCAGGCGCGGTTCATTTACGTAAAATAATTCTTTTGCATAGCCAGTCATCGTATCTGTTTCAGCTAGCTCCGAGATTATCTTGGGCGGAGTGTAGGTTTCGAGGATTATCCAGTCACGTAAAGCAGTTGCATTAAAAACTGACCATATCACAAAGGTTAATACCAGTATTAAGCTAACAGCCAAACTGAAATGCCTGAGTTTAACTGTAGCTAAATAACCATTCTTTAATGACTTACTCATTATGAGTGGCATAGGCTAATTCGCCGTTTTTGGTTGCCACTTGAATAATGTCGCCTTTGGAGTAATGCTCGTCGAGTACTTCTAGAGCCATCTTATCTTCAATTGTGTCTTGGATTAATCGTCTAAGTGGACGTACGCCGTTTTTGATGTCATATCCGTGTTCTAGTAGATATTCTTTAGCCTTAGGAGTTAGTACTAATCCAATGCCTTTCTTACGTAAACGCGTTCTAAGTTCTTCGATCTGCAGGTCGATGATATGCTTAATATCTTTCTTAGTCAGAGCCCTAAAGACGATTATCTTATCTATCCGGTTAAGCAGTTCGGGTCGTAGAAGTTTCTTAAGTTCGTCTAATACCTTGGCTTCATTTTCGGTATGTAGATCATCAAGTTGTTTAGCAGCACTGCTATTGCCCATATGAAAACCGAGATTAGCCTCCTTCTGTAACTTTTCGGCGCCGATGTTGCTCGTCATGATCACGATTGAATTTGTAAAATCGATCTTCCTGCCTTTAGCGTCAGTTAATACACCATCCTCAAGTATTTGCAGCAACATATGAAACACATCTGGATGCGCTTTTTCGATTTCGTCAAACAGCACTACGCTGTATGGCTGGCGGCGGATTCGGTCCGTTAGCTGACCGCCATCTTCATAACCGACGTATCCGGCCGGAGATCCTACTAAACGTGATACGTTATGATGTTCAGCGAATTCACTCATATCGATTTTGACAAGAGCATTGTCACTACCGAAAAACTCTCGCGCTAGAACACGGGCCAGTTCGGTTTTACCAACACCGGTTGGGCCTAAGAAAATAAA
Organism: bacterium; assembly: GCA_021800155.1. Taxonomy (GTDB): domain Bacteria; phylum Patescibacteriota; class Saccharimonadia; order Saccharimonadales; family UBA4665; genus JAJZWH01. Next base: position 3,621 of record JAJYZG010000039.1, on the reverse strand, counting down.
TGATCCGATAGGCCGTTTTTCACTTCCAATACCGCTACGATTGCGTCTTACTGCTCTTGCGACAGCGCTAACAGCCTCTTCCTGACCGATGATGTACTTAGATAAAATCTTTTCGAGCTCAAGCAAATACTTAGCTTCAGATTTAATTACTTTCTTAACAGGCACACCAGTAATACGCGATACTACGTCTGCTAGATCCTCGCTCGTTAATGCAATGGCCTTATCCAGTTTAATTGAAGACTCCAACTTGCTTAATTCGTCAGTTATCTGACTTGCGCGAGTCTTAAAGTGTGCCGCCAGCTGGTAATCTTCATTATCGCTAGCTTCATCTTTGCGTAAATTTACTAACTGCAACTCCTTATTTAGCTTGCGTATCTCAGGACTGGTTTTCACCCGTTCTACACGAACGTGAGCGGAAGCTTCATCGATCAAGTCGATAGCTTTGTCTGGTAGATACCTATCCTGTATGTAACGCTTTGACAATGTCACAGCATCTTGTAGCGTCTCGTCAGAGATCTTTACACCATGGAATTTCTCGTAATGACTTCTCAAGCCTTTTAAAATTGTGTAAGTTTCTGCTGGTGTAGTTTCCGGCACCTGAATGGGTTGAAAACGCCTTTCTAGAGCCGCATCCTTTTCAATGTGCTTGGTATACTCAGTTGTAGTTGTGGCGCCGATAAACTGCATTTTCCCACGAGATAATGCCGGTTTAAGAATGTTACCGGCGTCCATTGCCCCTTCAGCCGCTCCGGCGCCTACAATCAGATGCATCTCATCAATAAACGCAACCGCTTTCTTATCGCGCTCTAATTCAACCATGACTTTCTTGAGACGGTCTTCAAATTCCCCACGGTACTTAGTCCCGGCTATCATAGCTGCCAGATCGATCATAATAATACGCTTGCCCAATAAGCTGTCTGGCACTTCTTCGCTAACTATGCGTTGTGCTAAACCTTCTACAATAGCTGTTTTACCAACACCCGGTTCGCCAATTAAAACCGGATTATTTTTTAAACGTCTATTTAAAATCGTAATTACACGGTGTATCTGAACTTCCCGACCTACAACCGGATCAAGTTTTCCGTCACGGGCCATAGCAGTTAAATCAGTGCCGAAGTAGTCAAGTGCCGTTTTTTTAGCGTTAGCGTGTCGACTACGTCCACCGAGTCCGACATGCTGTTCTTCATATTGTTGCCTGCTCAAAAATTGTTCCAACTCTCGGGTCAATCCTTCAATATCAACGTTCATGTCACGCAGCAGCTTAGTCGCCCGTGCTTTCTTTTGATTTAAAATGCTATAGAGAATATGCTCCGTTCCGCAGAATTCTTGAGAATAATCCTGTGCTACGTCATAAGCAGTCTTAAGCGTATGCTTAGCTGATTCACTTAGACCCTTAGCCCCCATATTTATAACGAATGATTTGGGCGTCAAATTTAGAACTAGTCGTGCTCGGTCCAATGTAACACCAAAGTTTTCCAATAACTTGGCACCCATACTACTTTCCTGAGCCAATAGTCCGAGCAGCAGATGTTCTGTCCCGACATAGGCACTCCCAAAACTTCTTGCGATAGCATCAGCATGCTTAAGCGATAGTAGCGCATTATTTGTTAAATGCTTGCGAAAATCTTGAAAATCCGGCATTTCTGGCATCATAGATATTTATATAGCACCTTTCTTTGATACTCGGCTGTAATATTTATCTCTTGTAAAGTCAGTAGTCGACATTGACGCACTCCAGGTGACGATACCGAGTAGTATTTAGACTAATTGCTCCCCAATCTTATATCTAATAAAGGGGGTACAAAGTCTATAATACTAAGTTTAGCACTCTTAAGTCAAGAGTGCTAAGTCAGCTTTTCGCCTCGTCGCCGTGCTCTTCAATCGCATCTATCAAACTGCTTTCAAGTTCGGTCTTTTTCTTAACGCGACCCGGGACAACAGGTTTAGCGACAGTCTCTGTTACTTCGGGAGATTTAGTTTGAAGGTTCTCGGCAACTATGTCGATTTCATAACCACTAAGTTTGCTAGCTAAACGCACGTTCTGTCCCCCTTTGCCAATGGCTATGCTTTGCTGATCCTCCGGTACGGTAACCACTGCTCGTTTTGCAGACTCATCGACAACTACGTTGCTAACCTTAGTCGGGCTAAGGGCATTGGTTATAAATTCTGTTGGATTTTGATTATAAACAATGATATCGATTTTCTCTTGTTCCCCTATTTCACTCATGACCGCGTTAACCCTGGTGCCATGGCCCCCAACAAACGTCCCAACTGGATCTACTCCTTGTACATTGCTCCAGACGGCGATTTTGGAACGCACACCGGCCTCTCGCGCTAAAGCTTTAATTTCAACTGCTCCGCTTTCCATTTCCGGGACCTCGGATTTAAACAACCACTCAATAAACTCTTTGTTTCCCCGGCTGAGTACCAGCTGCGGTCCCCTAAAACCTTTTTCGACATCTTTCAGATAAACTTTGAGCCTTTGCCCAGGATAATACCGCTCGCCCTGAATCTGTTCACTGCGCGGCATAATTCCCTGCGCCTTCCCTAAATCGATCCTGACAACACTACCCTCGACCCGACTAACGGTTGCGTTAAGTACGGTGCCAATCTTATCCTCATACTCAGCCATAATGATATCTCGTTCGGCCTCACGCAAACGCTGCAGAATCACCTGTTTGGCAGTTTGAGCGGCAACCCGACCAAAGCTTTCAACTTTCTCGTGTATTTCAATAGTTTCACCGACTTTAGCATCTTTTCGTCTCGATTTAGCATCGTTTAAGGAAGTTTCGTACGCTGGGTTACTAACCTCATCGACAATTTCTTTAGTAATATAAGCATCAACTTCACCAGTATTTAAATTCATCTTGATTCTGATTTCTTGGTCACGATCACCGTAGTCGCGGCGATAGGCCGCCGCTAAAGCCTGTTCAACTGCTTCCTGGACAACATCCTCCGGTAAATTCTTTTCCTCAGCTATAGCGCGAATCGCAATACTTAACTGTTTAAAATCTAGCTCCATATCTATTCCTATCTAGCTTGTTAATGTCACGCTCATTAAAAATCCGACCTACTTTATCGGTCGGACACCTAACTATACTTTATAGCTTGGGACCTGGGTTGTCAAAAATATGCGCTCAAAAATATGCGCTCACTTACTCCATCGTGGACACCTTCCTGCGCAGAATAGTTGTGTTTATGTATCGAAGACTTAAGCTGAAATTTTCCAATCACGTTCTCAACGTGAGGCTTGTCTTTGGTGTATGCGGCCTAGCAAAGTATTGGGTTATGTTATGGGGCTTTAAGTAGTTCTAGGCATGGCGGTAGTTTTCAGATGGTTTATCGTTAACAATGATATATCTTTACCAAATATCTACACGGATTTAGTGAGAGCTAACATCGCTTGAAAGCTACTAGATTGGCGTGTCATGTAAATAGTCGCTTCATTGATTAGGTAGCTTTACCGACTAAATGAGGCTTGGTACTGAGTCTTTCCGCGTTAGATATTAAGTAAGTGTTACCAAAAGGTACTGTTTAAGCATGAGCTTTTCTAATAGTGGTAACCAAGTTCTCGCTGAGTCCTTTCCAACTTACTTGTTAATATATGGATTTTATCACGTA
>JAJYZG010000010.1 GCA_021800155.1 bacterium | reverse complement strand
AGCTTGATTATACTGACTGTCTATTGTTTGTTGTCGGGGGCAAGAATGGAATTGTGACATTTGATGATGATTTACGTAAAATCCTTATGTAAGTTCACGGGATTTTGAAAATAGTTCCAAACCTGACCAGCTACGGCCCGCCAAGTAATACCATTGACATGTCAGTATTACTCACATATAATGTGTAATATGAACTACACATATAGTATTACTAGCAAGGGGCAAATTACTATCCCCAAAGCATTCCGAAAACAACTTGGCTTAGATAAGCTAGGTAAAGCCACTCTCCAAATAAACGATAATAACGAAATAATAATAACTGCCCCCAAAAGCTTGTCTGAGGTACGAGCATTATTGAACAATCCCTCATTCAAAGATAGTACCTCTGAAAAAGAACAGGCTATAGGTGCCCAACTAGCTAAAAAATATGACGTTACTTGATACGAATATCTTGTTACGCTGGCTACTTGGTGACGATAAAGAATTAAGTTCTAAAGCAGAGAAAATAGTACAAGAGGCTAAGTCGTCTAGTCTGTTGATTACTGACATCATAGTTGCTGAGGTAGTTTATGTACTTCGTAGCACCGGACGTGATAGGCAACAGACGAGTGAGGCTTTGTTGCTAATAGGTCGGACAGAAGCGTTTAGGTACGAGAACGATGAGTTGTTAGCAGAAATTATTAAGCTCATATCTACAACAAAATTAGACTTTGCTGACTGCTATTTACTTGCTCGCTCGCATAGAGAAAAGTTGGAACTTGAAACCTTTGATGGCCTATTAAATAAACTTTATCTAGCTGGGTAAACGGATAGTTCTGCAGTATCTTGAACCATAAAGTAGTTCCAGACTTGGCAAGCTACGGCCCCCCACGAAAATGACCTCTGTTATTATTATATAACCCAAACCGGAAGCTCGAACTGCCGATCTGTTATAGTATTTTCATGAAAAAGTTTAACCTGGCTAACTTTGATGCTATTGCTTTTGACGTTGAAGGCACGCTTGCCAATACATTACCTACTCATCATAACACTCGAATAAAAGCCTTTAGATAGCATGGCTTTGGACATATAACAAGAGAGCAGCATGAGCGGAAGCGTTAACATTTGTAACGGCTGTCATAACATTGAGTCTACTAGCTAATGTAGGTGATGCTTGTTGACCCTTAGCCACCGCAACAACCGAAAATAGGAGGGATATCATTTTAAGATACTTTTTGACAGTAAATAATGTGTTCGGTAGCTTACTCTTACTATATTAAAATTTAAATGTGAATAAAATAATGCGGCACTTCGGTTTTTTGGAGAGGTGCGATATATTTAGACAAAGGCTGTAAATTAAAAGATATATGGGCTGCCTGTACGCTGTCGCCTTGTCTGGATAAAACCTTGACGATCTCTAATGTATAACCTGTGTTGATAATCCCAGAAAATTGTCCGGGTTTAAGTTTAAATAAAGCAGCAGTAATTTGAGGAGCTACGTTGGAATCATTTTGCGTTATGGCACCAGGAAACTGTCCACCGTTGGACTTAGTCGATGTATCATCGGAAACTTGAGTTGCCAAGGTCGCAAAATCTGCACCATGCTTAAGCTGATTGAGCGCCGACTCAGCGCGTTTCATGGCTCCGGTGTCTAGCCTCGCCACAACGGCTTGTTGAAGCATTTGGGCTTTTAACTCGCGTTTGAAGTCAGATACATTCCAACCCCAGAAATCATTCAAAACTGCGTTAAACTGCTGCTGGCTTGAACCTAGGCGATTTTGGCTCTGCACCAATCCCACTTCCTGGTTTACTTGCTGGTTAGTAACGCTGACCCCGTACCTACTGGCAAGTTGTTCGGTGTAGGCATTAGTTATTGCTTCATTCATAGCTTGTTCTTTGTAGCGTACCAGCTGCGCTTGCCCGGCTTTAGTGGAAAAATTAATTTGCTGTTGTGTTTGGTAATAATGCATATAACGACGAAGTTCAAATAAGTAGCTCTCATAGGATACCCATGATCCGCCGACTTTAGCTACTGGCAGTGGAACTACTTGCGTTACACCGTATATAAAGCTATTGTTATCCTGAAAGTCATATAGAGACAAGCCTACGTAACTAAAGAAAACAACGATAGCCAGCACAGCCAGCGAAGTAGATATAAAAACAATGCGTTTTCGTGAATGCTGCAGAGGATAGATGAATTTACGAGCACTAGACAGCACATCTTCCCTATGTTCAGCTAAAGTTTCGTCCGTTATATTAGGTACATTGGCAAACGCCTCCCTAATCCGTTCTTCAGGCGCAGGCTTGCGTTTAAAAGGCCGTTTCTTTAATAACTCAGCACCCTTTTTTAGTGAAACTTTAGGCTTCTTCAACTTGTTCTTGCGCTTCATTTTGAGATGAGTTTTGACCTGGATAATTTATAGCAGATATACCTAGTTCTCTTAAGAAACCAATAATTTGTTTCTGCACCCGTGCCGGATGATGTACGTCATGTATAACAATATCTCCAACATAGGTACGCATAGTTATTGTACCAAACCCTAAAAGGGTTTCTTGTATGCCGGCCACTTCATAATTTACAGACTGTATCTGATGCAAACTCAAATCAGATACGCTTCGAGTAAAAAGACCCTTCTGTTTTATCTGTAGAAAACGTTGACTAGTTACTATAAAAACGCTGAAATGCCAGCCTATCCATGACGGGAAAAACACTATTAAACCTAATACGCAACCTAGCCCCAGTCCACCGAAAAATACATTCATGCCATAGGCTGGATGTATTGCTGAAGGAATTACCCCAAGCAGTGGACCTAACAAACCGAGCACCAAGCCCTTACGCATAACCACAGGGTGTTTGCGGAAGACAAGCAGTACATCTTCATCATCGAACTGATCGGGAAAGTATTTGGGATGCTCTGGTTGCTCTTGCGGCATATGTTCATTGTACTGCATTCACGCTTATGTCAGATTGTAATCCAAGCTCAGAGCCCAAATTAGTGGTGTGTTTGGTGCCCCTACTTGAGTTGAATTGGAACCTTATCTGTAATGAGATACTTAGGTGGAATATGCTATTGCAGCAACAATCTTAGTCGTAGAATTAATAAACCTGATTATGGGTACCTATGTCAAAAAATTCGTAATATTCATCAGTTTCCCTATAAACTACTCTGATGTCTCCGGCAACAGACCAAGCTCTATACATGCGCTTTCTTCCCTTCAATGCGTGGTCATTTATAGGATTGCCCCTAACGCCTTCTTGAAACATAGCTAATCTTAATGCAAACTGCTTAACTAAGTTCTCATTGGGAAAGATACGTGTCTTAAAGTGCTTATCGAAAGTTTTATCACGGTATATGGGTTTCACTACTTAAGTTCTTTCATGAACTCTTCTACTGTAGAATACATCTTTAGTTTTCCAGCTTTTCTTAGTTTAGCCATATCCGCTATAGCTTTTTCATAACGACTATCCGCATCAACACTTAAAGTAACCATGGGGCTGCCAAAATCAATTTTTCGGCCTTCCACTTCAGATTTTGCCCAAAATCTTATATAAGCTTGAGCCGAGTCAAAGCCTAGATCTTTTGCTCGCTGTTCCAGCCCGTTTCTTACAGAAACATCCATTGGCACTTGTAATTTTGTAGTCATACCATAATAGTATCAAAGTGGTATAATAAAGTCAAACCAAGACTTTATAATCCACAATACTGATTGAGCAGTATATCGCTTATCGATAACCGACTATTTTCCCACCTTCAGCGTGATTGCCAGGTCGCATCATACCATAATCCACTACCCTACCAGATGCAGGGTCTACTACTTGCATAATTCTTTTTCTACCGGACTTCAAAGGCTTTGGCTTAGGCGTTGTTGGAGAATCAGGAAGCTTTTCAGAATCAGCCCTGCCAGTTAGATTACCTATTATCATCTTATCGTTATACATGATTATTTTACCTGCAGCTTGGGCTACATCAGGGTACGCCTGATTAATTTTCTATTGGAGGTCTCTTAAAGAATTATTTTGGAAAGCTGCTTCAACGACACTTTCTGCTTGTTTAGGATTAAGCCCTAGAATTTCATATTGATTATTTTTTTCAGACATAAGTAAAATTAAGCATAGTAATTAATATAAGTCAGGCTTCAACACTGGTAAATCTTTTAAGTGTATCAATCAAATTGCTTATGGTGCCCCTAGAAGGATTCGAACCTCCAGCTTCTCCTTAGGACGGAGCTGTTTTATCCATTGAACTATAGGGGCCTATTTTCGACCTTGAGTAAACTTATCATGAACCGTAGAGTAATCAAAAATTTCACTGTCTTTAAACCAATGCGCGATTTCGAGTTTAGCTTCATTGCTATCGCCTGACGCATGAATCAGGTTTGGTAGAGAAAGGCCGTTCTCCGATGCATATGCAAAACTAATGTGCGAGTAATCACCCCTGATGGTTCCTGGTTGTGCGGCTTTCGGTTCCGTCGTCCCGACCATTTTTCGAACAACTTCTACAGCTTCAATTCCCTCTAGCACCATAGCTAACACGGGACCCTCTTGCATAAACTCAAGCGTCACATCAAATGCTTCCTGCCCCCTACGTGAAATCATTTTTCCTATAGTTTCATAGTGATGAAAATACTCGTCTTTAGAAGGCTGGATAATTTTTGCCGCAACGATCTTCAGTCCAACCCGCTCAAACCTTGTAATGATCTCGCCGGCAATTGCCCTTTGCAATGCATCGGGTTTCAATAGTACAAGTGTACATTCCATTACGCTTATTATACAGATTAACTAAGTTCTCTCATAGATCTTGTGAGACTTATGTCGTAAAATATTATTAGTGAAGTTTTTAAAAGCAAAGACCGACTTTTTAGAATACCTGGAAATCGAACAAAACCGTTCACAACGGACTATTGCCAATTACGACCATTACCTGACAAGATTGATAGACTTTGCTGGAGATATAGACGTAGAAGACGTCAGCCCTGAACTAATACGCAAATGGCGACTGTGGCTGAATCGGCTTGGTACTAACACCTCTGACACAATGAATCCATTGACGATAAATTACCACTTAATTGCATTGCGTTCTTTTCTCAAGTTTTGTGCGAAACGCGATATTGCTGCAATGAATCCCGCTAAAATCGAACTTGCGCGCACCCACAGAAAACAAGTTACGTTTCTAAATGAAAATGAGCTTTCTTTGCTATTTGCTCAACCCAAAACTAACACAATCATTGGGTTAAGAGATCGGGCTATACTTGAACTATTATTCGCAAGCGGCCTAAGAGTCAGCGAGCTCGTAGGATTGGATCGAGATCATGTTAATCTCAAGCGGCGCGAATTTATGGTGCGCGGTAAAGGCGAAAAAGATCGTCTGGTATTCATAAGTCAGGAGGCTGCCTACTGGATGCGGTGTTATTTGGATAAACGCACGGACAACGCCAAGCCATTGTTTGTTCGTTACGGGGGCAACAAAAAACTCGACCTAACCGGAAACTTTAACCGGTTGACTGCACGGAGTATCCAGCGGTTGATCAAGCGCTATGCATTAATGGGTGGTATCACCAAGCACGTCAGTCCGCATACGATGCGCCATAGCTTTGGAACTGATTTATTAATGAATGGAGCTGACCTTAGGACAGTACAAGTCATGCTCGGGCATAGTAATGTCTCGACAACCCAGATTTATACACATATTACCGACCCGCATCTAAAAAGTGCCTATGAAAAGTATCATAGTAATAGCAACCAAGAACTATAATCCCGACGGAATTACAGTCAATAGACAATTACTCTGGGTATTTCCGGCTTCACCCGTAGAACGATTGGTAGGATATGAAACCAAATCCTTGCAGATAGAATAGGAGGATGCAATATCAAAACCCGGATAACCGCTGTCGTTGATAGTCGGAATCCTGACTTGTATGCGTTTTAGGACGCCCTGAACGTCACCAGTGGAATCAATCATCGTCTGGGCGTTTTGGAAGTAAAGATGTTTTCCGTTTGAATCAAACGCACTAATGGTTACCTGACTGTTGGTATATAGTGATCTTAGGGACATCAGATAGCCATTTGTTGTTACTGGCGACCCAGTAACGTCTATAATGACGGTGCATTTATCTGGGTACGGACTGTTATTGTTGCAATTTCCACCTATAACCGGGCCTGAGTTAGCCCCGATTGTAGAGTTATCTAGCAGTCCTTGGCCAGGCGGTGTCGGGTTAACTGGACCGTATGGGTATAAAAACGCCGTATATGTAGTACTGGTATTTCCTGGTAACGGACCTCCCGTAGGTAGGGGGGTTAATGCCAACCTGAGTATACCAGTTACTCCGGAACCCCAGACGGATATTGGTGGCAGACACGGGCCGTCGATTGATGATGTACAATGTGGATTTGGTGGGGTAGACTCAAACTTGTACGGATATTGTGCAACTTGTAGAGAAGGCTCCCAGCTAAATTCAATTGTAGCGGGATCAGTTGGCGTTCCCTGACTGTTAACTGTAGATAATATAGCCACTGTAGGCTGAGTCGGGCCAACCGATCCGTACTGCAGGGTACTTGGCGTTGTACTAATAAGCAAGCATGAATAGTAATCGTGCGAGCTGTTAACTAAGTTATTACTTAGATACTGCCATCCGGGGACGGTTGGCGTAGGAGCTGAGGTGATCGGTTGACATGAAGTTTTACTAGTGTCGTAGCCATTAATTATAGCTTGAATGGCATCGTTTACACCAGATTCAGCAGCGTAGTAGGCATCGTTATTGAGCTGCTGAGTCAGAGCAGTATTCTTGCTATGGTTAACAAGAGTGACAAAACCTAACACCAACAATGTTAAAACGACTACTATAACAATTGATATGATAAGAGGCGCAAAACCGTTTTGGTTAAGTAATCTTTTTTGTATATTCATAACCATAATTATTATACCTCAATTCTGTGCTAATCTGGGTGTTGCAAAAGTTGTAAGATAGCTGGTAGCACAAAACTGTTGTCCTGCCGCTTCGCTACACTGATAATTATCCCCGTCGACCAGTTCCGGCTTTCCGTTCTTTTGGATAAACAAGTCCGCATGACCATAGACCAATCCCAGAGATATGTCATACAGCTGACTAGTGCCCTCTTGCTGGATTGTGAAATTCGCTAAGGCCATGTTCGGACCGGTTAATTCTAGTCCGCTGTTGGTTTGAGAAGGACTGCATGTAGCCAGTGGAAGACCACCACAATCAGGGTTATTTTCACCCAAATTTAAAGGAAAACACACTGAATCATTTTGCATCAAATCCTTCCACAGTACATGAGGGGGTGGAGTAGCGGGAAAGCCTATAACATAACTATAACGAACATTACCAATACAGTAGGCATATACAGTCAGTTGCTCTGGAGAATAATATGTGTATGATGCTGTTTCGAGTTGGTTGGTGCCAAATTCTATACTGGAAGAAACATCGGATACAATGTTACGGGCATCATCCTGGACATTTGCTAAGTTAGCACCTTTCGTGAGCAGACCACCAATATTCACAAATACCTCAGCACTCGCTAGAAGAATAACTGACAATAAGGCAATTGCTATCATCAGCTCCATGATTGTAAATCCCGTGCTATCTCGTCTCATCTTCATTGACTATAAACCCTGTAAGCCAACTGTTCACACTGTTCCCCGTTTATTGTGAATCCGGGTAATGAGCATTGCTTACCTAAATTACCTAACCCCGGCCAGGCTATTGTCACCAGAATACTGTACTCTTTAACAATGGTACTGGGTTGAACTTCCCTATTGTCATATATGGCATATGAAAAGCCGTTCCCGGGTTGCTCGCAATCTTGATTAGGTACATTAGGCGGAAGAGAGGTGACAGCATAGCTGATTTGGCCGTTATTAGAATACAGACAAAACGGTGTTGCTCCACTTAAGACACTCTGGAGTATAGAACCTCCCTGTTGACTGGCGAGAAACTGTAAAGCCTCCAGTTGTTGATCAATATAGTCCACCGCTAACGAATGTTCCTGTGCGTTTTGAGAATCACGCAGAGCGTTACTCGCCGTAGCATAACTGATAGCGAAAGCCAGCGATAAAACCGCTAGAGCTATCATAACTTCTACGATTGTATCACCGGCATGATTTATTAGCTTTAGCATTGGGGAGCCGCCTTTTGGGCCATACCCAACGAAGTTGTCAGCTGACCGCCGCCGTACTGGCTACCTATGCTAATGCTGGCATTATTACCGTTGGCACCCGTAAAACACAGAACAAAATAATCGTCCGCCGGCAATATAGTTGCCTGAGAAGTATCTTTAACCGGATCAAACGAAGTAAGACTGGTGCCTGGAAAATAAGCTAGGACTGCAGTCTGAGCCACAGACTGTAGAATCAAGCCGTTATTGCGCGGCAAGGCACCAAAAATACCGACTGCACCGGTTGTAATTGTTGTATCAATCTTACCGGAAGAATTTATGGCTATAATTTTATGAACAAAATTGCCGTTCCAATTATTGGTAGCAGGCACAAATAAAGGACTGTAGGTTGGTTTTTCCTGATATATAGACTGGGGCAAAAAAGTTGTCGATGAACATTGAGAAAACTGGCATCCAACAACTGGGTATGTCTGGTAGTCACTTACATTACCGTGGCCTCCGGGAACCAAAACTATACCTATAAACGTGCAGCCAGACTGCCCTAGCGGGGTTGCACTCGGTGACCCTATACCCGGAGACACGACCGGGCCGCTTGGATTTGCGCTACAGCTAACATTATTAGAGGACGGCAAAGGATAGTTGCCGTTTACCACATCGTCTATAATGCTCCTCACTGCCTGGTTGGCGTCATTCATCCCTGAAGTAAATTCGGCCTGGCCTTCTTTGCCGCTGATAAAAGCTGCGGCAATTAAAAAAGTTAGCCCTGAAACCGCCAGAAATATCATGACTTCTACTATTGTGAAACCGGTTTTTATTCCGGGGTTTGTTCTTCTACCACCCCTCATAAAGAACATTATAGCATAAGGGTTTTCGTGCCTCTAGGCAGGGATCAACAGCCGACTATAAAGGCCGATAATCCCCCCTCCCGCTAGCTCGACAATAAGCATGGCTGCAATCAAAAAAGGGCCAAAAGGTAGCGGCGTAGAGCGTTTCATTTTGTGGAATACGGCCATGTAAGCTCCAACAATACACCCCATGAGCGCAGCGATAAATAGAACGAGAAAGCTTTTAGACGGTGTCGCAGCTAACAGTCCTAACAAATATCCTAACCTAACATCCCCACCACCAATCCATCTGCCTTTGGACAATATATAAATCACATAAAAGAACCCTCCGCCAATTAAGGTTGCGATCAGAAAATAAACAATAGCTCTCGGTCTATCACTTGATTGGATGATCGACAATAGGGTCATGACGAGCGCCACACCAAAGACTGCATATATAATTTTTGACGGGAGTAGCATCCAGCGTAAATCGTAAATAGCCAGAGCAATTAACCCTGTAGCACAAATTAACCAAAGAGCCAAGATCACAATCTGGATCTCTGAAATAGGACGAGGCCAAAACATATAAGACAGCACAAATACTAAAGCTACCATAATCTCCACCAAAGGGTATTGTAGTGATATCCTCTTTTGACAGTATCGACATCTTGCCTTTAACCAAAGCCAACTTAACACCGGTATCAAGTCCCATAAACCCAAATGATGATGACACCATACGCATTCTGAGCGTCCACTGACCCAATTTTTATTCTCATGCATCCGCCAGACAAAAGCATTCACAAAACTTCCTGCTGCGAGACCAAACAACACTAATGCTATTATCGCCATTGTTAGCACAATATCACATTACCATGTCTAATAGCTTAAGCTAGCGTAGGTAAATATTGCTTACCCGCCGATACACTGAGGCGATAGACCGCTGTTGCCATTTTCAACCGCATACAATACCACGTAACTCCTGGTGCTAGCACCACTAGTAGTAACCATGGCTTGCTGGGGCTGAAGCGGAGAGTTACACACTACGCCTTCATCAACTACGACATTTTCTGTTCCCACACATGTTGTTCCTGCTTGGGTACCCGAAGATTGACACGCATTAATTTCTGCTCCTGTATAGCTTGGACTTGGTGCGCAAGAGAAATCACTGGGTGTATAGTATCCTAGTTTTATGCTGTTGCTAGCTATATCGGTTACATCTGTATTGCATTGGTTTTGAGAATAGGTAGTACCAGGTAATTCTGTGCCTGGCAGGTCACCATTGTTGTTGCTGATCCAAGTGCTTAATTGGCTGCTGAAGTTACCGGCATCATTTTTTCGGCTAGTGTTACGTGCGGACCTCTGTAAAGCAGGCACCGCCAAGAAAACAATCAGCATGATTAAACCCGCGATGGCCAATACAATCATGATCTCTATGATCGTAAACCCCTGCTGGCTTTTATTTATTAATTTTGTGCGCATTCAAATGCCCCCTTCGATTGCTTAAACGTTTTTTTGTGTGCTTATGGTTTAAATTATACTAGCTGAAGTTATTTTTGCAATAGATCGTTATCTCTTGTTAGCCCAAAATAAATATTACCGAGAGTAAGTACGATCATTCATAAAAAGTGTTCCTAAAGCAGTCATACTAGTTGCCGGCGGGAAGGATCGTATGGCTATAAGTAGTATAAGTCGAAAAGAGTATTTAAAAGAGGTTAAAGCTAGAAAAGATAAAAGCGAACCAATTAATGCTGGCGTATGAAAAACTAAAATCTTTGCCAAACGCCCAGCAATACTTAAAGCCAGGCATCACATTTGAGCTACTCGACTTCCAAGCGTATGCTCTAAGTAACACCCAATGGGCTGAAACTATGCTAGAGAACAAAGCTACCATGTGAGAGTTAATACAGCTTTAACAATTTAAAATGAGCACTCGCACATCCACTAAGCTAGTTTAGCCTATTTTCAGAATTGGAAAAGACTTAGTCTGGAACTAAACACCAAGACAACTCCAGTTTTAAACTGTGGCACCACGATTTTAACTTATTTCTTAACATAGACTAAGGCCAAAAGTTCATTAAACTAAGGGTTAACAATGCTGTATTTCCGTGCACTGCCATGCTTGACGAGAGAAGTATTATCCAATATCTAAGTCACCACTCTTCATTTGGAACGAGCAAGATCGGCGACTGCTTCACAACCGAGTCTTTATTGAGAGTTAAAGTGTGTATATCTCAGAGAGGGAATATTTTACCTCTTATGACTTCAAGCTTCTCTAGATAACCGTTATCTGCTGCCCGGCATGAATCTATAGGGTTCTCATGTTCTATTGGCTGATGCCGCTAGAGAAACCAGACTGACTGACGAGCCCATAAATCGGCAGTAATACGGCGGCCACGATTGTTAAGGCAACTATCCCCATAATGATCATTAAAACCGGCTCAATAATCGTCGATATGGTTTTAATCTCGTTGTCGACTTCCTTTTCGTAATACGTCGCCGCTTTATCGAGCATAACCTCTAAGGACCCGGACTGTTCCCCGATCTTGATCATATTAGGCAGCAAGTCCAGAAAGTTAGGATTATTAGCTAACACGTCGGATAAAGCCTTGCCGCCCTTGACTTTATCTGCGGCTACTTGAAGTTCCTTCTCAATATTAACGTTATCGACAGCAGCACCTGTAATTTCAAGCACTTTTAGCAGCGGCACGCCACTGGCGACTAGCGTCGATGCAGTTCTGGCAAAGCGTGCCATGTACATTTTCATAAATAGTGGACCAAAGGGCCAAGCTCGCATCTTAACCGTGTCAATCACTTTCTTCCCTGCAACCGTACGATTTACTCTGGTGCCGAAAATCACTGCAACTATTACCAATATTATTACAACCCACCAATAATGAGTCACGAAAGAGGACACATCCAGCATTATCCTGGTGGGAAGCGGCAATGTTGTACCCGGCAAACTAGAGTAAATGTTTTTTACCTGAGGTATAACCTTTACAACCATAAACCCGACCACGGCAGCCATTACCAGCAGAACAATTGCTGGATAAATTAAGGCCCCACGAACCTTACTTAAGACGTCGGCATCCTTCTCTTGCTGATCGGCCAGTCGTTCCAGCCCAGTATCCAACGTTCCAGAGGTTTCTCCAGCGGCGACTAGACTGACATAGACTTCATTAAACACCGTGGGGTGTTTTGCTAAAGCACCGGAAAACGTCATGCCTCCTTCAACATCAGTTATAACTTGATTGAGTACCACTTTCATTGGCTTAGAGGTAGTTTGCTGAGATAAGCTGTGTAAGCTTTGTACTAACGGCAAACCTGCGTTGATAAGTGTGGACAATTGGCGACTAAACAGCACTTTGTCCTTCGTTTTGACGTGTTTTAAAAAGCCGCCAGTCCACTTTTTATTTAATTGAATGCTCAGAGGTGTCAGCCCCTGATCCATGAGTAACTTTACGGCCGATTGTTCATTATCCGCTTGGACTTCGGCCTTGACTTTTTGGCCGGTTGTTGAATTGCGGGCCTCGTAAGTATAAGTCAGCATTTTAACCTCTCATTAGTCTATCTAATTCATCTAGATCAACTGCAAAATTCCGCGCCTCATCGTAGCTGATTGTACCAGCACGGATCAGTGATACTAAGGTCTTGTCCATTGACTGCATCCCGTAATCCGCACCTGTTTGAATCACTGCATCGAGTTGGTGACTCTTGCCTTCACGTACAATGTTCCTAACTGCTGCCGTTGCAACCAAGATTTCTGCAGTGGCAATACGACCGCCGCCAATTTGCGGGATTAAACGTTGTGATACTATGGCCATCAAGATGTTAGACAGCTGAGATCTAATCTGCGGCTGCTGATGGGGTGGAAACACGTCAATCATACGGTCAATTGATTGAGCTGCACTATTGGTATGCAGTGTAGCAAACACTAAATGACCGGTTTCTGCAATAGTTATAGCACTTGCTATGGTTTCGAGATCCCGCATCTCACCGACCAACACTACATCTGGATCTTCACGTAAGACAGATCTTAGTGCTGCACTGAAGCTATACGTATCATAGTGAACCTCACGCTGTACTATGACTGACTTTATCGATTTATGGGTATACTCAATTGGATCCTCGATAGTAACGATATGAACGGCTTTTTCGCTGTTTATTTTGTGGACCATGGCTGCAAGCGTAGTTGACTTGCCGGATCCCGTAGGACCGGTGACGAGTACTAAACCGTGCGGGTAGTCAGCAAATTTATTGACAATAGGCGGTAGGCCTAATTGTTCGATACTAAGAATTTCGTTGGGTATCAACCTCAAGGCCGCAGCAAGATTGCCGCGTTCGTGGAAAGCATTAACCCGAAAACGGCCCAAATCGCCAAAAGCGAAACTGAAGTCAAACTCTTTATCCTTAAGCAAGATCTGTTTTTGATCCTCATCTAATACGGCAAAGACTAGTGCTTCAACACTTTCTTCATTAAGGACATCGGATCCAGGTACTGGTGACAAGGTACCGTCAATTCTAAGCATAGGTGGCAACCCGACCTGAATGTGCAAATCAGATGCTTTCTTTTTTATAACCTGTTCGAGTAGAACCTCTATTCTTGGCTGACCTTGCATTTTTATTTACTCATATATCCTTTTCATTAAACCTTGGACGGCTACCATGCACCGATTTCCGCTGCAGCTACACGGTTAATTTCTTGAAGTGTAGTCATTCCGTTGAGCGCTTTAAAAAAACCATCTTGGCGCATCGTTATCATACCTTGCGCTTGAGCTAGTCTTTCAATATCGTTAGTTGTAGCACGCTTCATAATAAGCTCCTGGATTTGTTCGGTAACCGCAAAGACTTCATACAAGCCCATTCTACCCATATAACCACCCGGTGTATCAATTGTATCTTTGCCTCTATACAAAGTATAAGCGCTTTGGTTAGCTAAGGGCAAGTACTTAAAGCCTAAATCGACACAATAAGCACTGACTTTGTCCGGAGAGGGTGGCAAGAGCTTGCCGAGAGTCTCGTGGATCACCTGAGTTTCCGCCGCAGTCGATTCGTATTTCTCTGCCCCTGGTGCCACTCGTCTCACAAGACGTTGACCAATCACCGTTTTAACGGTTGATGCAATTAAGAAAGGTTCAACACCCATATCTAAAAGCCTCGGCAGAATTCCAGCGGCAGAGTTTGTGTGCAACGTCGAAAAAACCAAATGTCCGGTCAGGGCGGACTGCACAGCTAATTGGGCGGTTTCACCGTCGCGAATTTCCCCCACCATAATAACGTCGGGGTCCTGCCTAAGAATCGATCTGAGGCCCGTAGCAAATGTTAAGCCGACTTCTTGGTTGACTTGTATTTGGTTGATGCCCGGAATTTTGTATTCAACCGGATCCTCAAGGGTAATAATATTAATCGAATCGTCTTTAATTTCTTGGATTAGGGCATATAATGAGGTGGATTTTCCCGAGCCGGTCGGTCCTGACGTCAACACCATGCCGCTCGTCTGCTTAATTCCTTCCCTTATAAGACGTAATGGTCGACCCGCATAACCCATATCCTCAAGTCTAAACGACGTACCGGTTTTATCCAGTAAACGGATGACGACCTGTTCTCCCCAAACAATTGGCGCAATAGCAATCCTTAAATCAATTACCTTATCGCCAACCTTGATCGTAAATTGACCGTCTTGCGGTATTCGATGTTCGTCAATTTTCAAGTTTGATAAAATCTTTATCCGGCTTACAAGTGCCGCTTCGGAAGATTTCGGCATTTTCATGACTTCTCTCAAAATGCCATCTATGCGAACGCGAACTTTTAAATCATTCTCCCCGGGTTCGACATGTATGTCACTGGCACGATTTTTGGCCGCAAATTCCATGATGGCAGTCAAAGCCTTAGATATTGGAGAATCTTGGACTATTGTTTTAATGTCATTGGTTGCCTTCTTGTTTTCATTTTCAATACCAGCTTGTTCCAAATTTAGCGATGCGCTCAAAGATGTGTCCAAACGTTTTGAGTACTGTTTTAGCACTTCACGGATACCTGTTTCGCTAGCGCTATAAACCTTGAGTGATCGTCCAATCTTATTGCTTAAAAAGTCCACAGCCTGAACGTTACCCGCGTCGAGCATGGCAACTACTAACTTGTGCTGCATTTCCCCAAGCGGTACTGTCATATACCTTTCGGCAATATCTTGAGGCAAAAGCTTAAGGATGTCGAAGTTGATCCTGACATTAGATAGGTTCACGTATGGTATGTGGTTAGCTTTCGCGCTAATCCGAGTCAAATCTTCTTCAGTAATAAAACCGCCGTTTATGAGGTAGGTAAACAGTGGTGTGCGTTTGGCGACAGCTTCTTGCCTTAATTGACTCAACTTGTCGGCTGCAATAAGGTTGCTGCTCACAAGCATATCCTCGATTTGCTGTTCTGATGATAATAAAAGCACACTCATTGACAAACCTTAATCAATTACTGGTTGAAGGTGGTGGGCTAAAGGGGCTAATATTTTGAGCGTTACCAATACGAATTACCTGGGTCAAATCGATTGAGCTGCTATTGAAGTATTGGCTATCTGGGTTTGGGAGAAATCCAGAAATCAACGGCACCACTTCAACTCGTTGACTTCTATTTGATTGTGCAAACACAAATTTATTAATTACTTCAGAAAAAATTACTCCAACAACAATCGCTGCAACAATCAGGGCTACGTCTTTGCTTTTCATTATTGTATAGTCTCCGTACCTATTTTAAATTCTTTTGCTGGCTGGAAATAGGTCTGAGCGTTGACCGTAACGGTCATGTCCGAATCAGTTCCGCTTAATATCACATTTTCTACCTGCAATGGTTGAATAGCTTCTTGCATTTGCGTAAACAGCTGCTGTACCTGTTGATAATTAGCGTTGGTAATGGAAAAGGAGAATGGA
Source organism: bacterium (assembly GCA_021800155.1). GTDB lineage: Bacteria > Patescibacteriota > Saccharimonadia > Saccharimonadales > UBA4665 > JAJZWH01. The sequence goes on along the minus strand of JAJYZG010000010.1, from coordinate 13,269 downwards.
ATTGATACCGGTTGGGGCGAATTACTGGGAGCGTTAGAGACACTGGCCGAGTTGTCGGTTCCCCCAATCGATGTTACGTTAAAGTTATCTTTTTGTAGTAGGGCCTGTATTGAGGATATCAACGCCGGAAAATCGTACTGAGACGGTAAGGCGTTTAAGATAATCGTGGCGTTATTGTATATATAGCTTCCGGATTGATTTGGAGTCCCTAAAATGTTCGGGTTGGCTGAACCGAACTTTCTATAATCTGATACCAACTGATTCTTGGCAACAACATCAGACCGCAAATGATTGTCTGCAAGCTTATCGGCAGTAATTATCTTTGCCTGGTAACTGCTTATTCCCATAAAATAGTTGGCAGCGCCAAGACATAAAACTGTAATGAAAGCCGCGATAGCAGTAACCGCCACCATTTGTGTATTAGCCTTGCTTAAGGCTAATTGTTTAAATGAAACTGACTGTCTAATATTCATCTTTTATCCACTCTTATTTGTTGTTGGGGGCTGGTTAAACAGGATATTGGGCAGTTCGAGTTGAGACCTTGTTGTATCTTTGCTCGGAACAGTTAGAGTTACATTCTCGGTATTGTTAAACAAAGCCGGGTCGAAGTTCAGACTGATACTAAATGAGGCTCCCTGAGTAGCTGACTGGTTTACTCCAAAACCAGTCAACACCACATCCGAAAAAGCATTTTTGCTACCTTTAACACCGTTAATTTTGTATGTTGCAAACTTGAGACTATCGACTAACTGATTGACTGTGGCTAGCGAATCGGCACTACCTTGCATTGTTATGGAGTCGGCACTAAAATCGATCGTCAAGGTATCCAAGCTAGCCGTCACCGGGATAGTCTGATTTAGGTAAGTTGCCAGGTTGGCTACATTTGGTTCCTGTTGATGCAGTGTAGTGAGAGTATCGATTTGGTTCTGGACAGTCATAATATCTTTCAGGTTAGTCTGACCACTCAAAATTGAACCCTGTTTTCTGATGTCGGTATTTAAACCATCGATTTGGTGTTTTTGTAGCGCTGTTATTGAGAACGTCGTACCTGCCAATAGGATCGACACTCCAGTAACTAAGACTGCAATGCTAATCACTATGCGTCGATTGCGCTCAGCCCTCAGGTATTCTAATTTAATATCGGGTAGGAGATTGAATTGCGTCATGCTGTCCTCTCCGCCAACCCAACAGCAACGCTAAACATTGACGAAATTGTCATCAACTCATTCTGCCGATCCGGACTATAAGATACATTTCGCCAGGCATTACCAATTTCGACGTTTATGTTAAACTTATTCGCCAAATATACCGGGAACTCAGGCAATGGAGCGCCGCTCCCAGCGACAATTATACGATCCAAGTTAGTGTTCTGGTAACGTGCGCCAAAGAACTTGATTGACTTATCAACTTCGGTTATTAGTAAATCAACTGTTGCACTTATGGCGTGAAATATCTGTCCTTCAAGTTTTTGCGGATCAAGCCCAAACTTAGCGACAAATTGCCTTGCTTGAACCTCGTCAATGTTTAAGTTCTGGGAGGCTGCTCTAATTATTGCTTCGTAACCCGTAGGTATTGATCTCGTTAGGCGCGTTGAGCCGTTCATTACAATCACAAGATCAGTGGCCGTACTACCCATATCGAGCACCATCTGCGGGGTGTTCGATTGACGATCAACCAAAGCTCGGGCAATAGCGAGTGTATCTGGTTCAAAAGCAACAACATTTAATCCGATGCCTTCCAGCATATCAAGTCGTTCGGTCGCATAACTATTGTGTACACTGGAAAGTAAAACCTCAACCTTGGTCTTATCAATAGGTGAACTGCCTAGCAGTTCCCAGTCAATCTTAGATTCGGCAATCGGTGTAGGTATCAATGAATCTGCTTGAAGAATGATTGACTTAGCCAGCTCGTTCTTGTCCAGTTTGTCGATATCTACTACCGTTGTAAATACTTTTTGTGACGGAAGACCGACAGCAACGTTTTTGGTCCTTACACCAGATTTTGCCACCAGTGATTTAATCGCTTGTGCAAGTTTTTGTTGATCAGATTTTGAGTCACTAAGAGCAATATTTATATCGATGGGCATGTAAGCGTAAGTTTGCAGTGCATTGCTAGTATGAGCTAACTGCACCATCCTGATTCCACTGGTACCTAAATCAAGCCCAAAAAATTCCCTAATCTTTCCGTTAAGCAGGCTCATATTGACCCGATTATACCACAAGCATTTAGACAGATTACGTTAGTCGATCTGTCATGCTTAGGTTTTTGTGTTTTATCCCACCGTTTCATCCTATGTTACCTAACTATAACACAGGCGGTAGACTATAGATTGAATCGTACTGGTACTGGGCGTTAGGATCAATACCTGGATTCCCCAAATAATTGAGCGGGTCAAAATTGAACACCTCGGATGCACAACCTTCTTTAGAGTTTATTGGGTTAACTTCATGCAGGTTGCCCATACTACAGTTATAGGTTTTCGAAGACAAAGGATTTTCTCCACTTACACTGTTGCGCATCGAAGCGTAAGTCCGCTCTAACTTTATTGTGTCAGCTATTAAAGCGCCTCGTATGGTTAACTGGGTATTGCAATTTTTAAACAGCTCATTGCTCAGATAACTTTGAGTTCCATTAGCACAAGTGTTAATCATTCCACCGGAGCTTACACAAGCAAGTTGATAATCACAGGTATTTTCGGCTACATAAACGCCATCTAGCTGTTGAACATTACTTTGGATATATATGTTTCCGCTTGCAATCACATACAGGTTGGGCACACCTGTCACCTTACCCGTTGTAGCGCTATATTTTGCGCCGTTGGCGTTATATGTTATATCTTGACTAATTTCTACGTTGCCTTGGACGTATAGCACAGCGGTGTTGTTGACCCCGCTCGAATCAGTTAAGTCGAGTGTACCGCCAACGGGTTGAACCAGATATTGGCCTCCGCTCAACTTGCTGACATCCATCGGGCTAGTAACCGTGGTTGTTAACAGCGTGTTGCTTTTATTCTTAAAATAATTAAATATCGGCAAGCATTGGGAACTGAAATTACCACCGTAGCCGCCCGAGCTGTTGGCAAAAGTTAAACCGTTAACCGAGTATGGCTTAATACTCCTTAGAAAGGCGCTAGCAAAGTCTTGGATACTCCCGATCGACATTGCAGCAAACTGGCTACCCGATCCGATTGGCCTTTGGACAGCATTACTCCACTGATATGCTGTTATGCTGGAATTGGTGGGACAAGTGCTATTTGAATTTTCAAATTGCGCACCGGCGACGACATCGTTTCCGTATGCTCTAGCATATGGTATGTTTTCCATCGGCGCGCTGCAAACATGCATGTCAGCTATTCGCTGTTGAGGAGTAGATAGGTATGTAGGTATGGGTGTAGAGTATTGCTTACCTGTAGTATTGGAAGAAGCGCCTGTCCAGTCTAGTTGGCCCTGCGCTGGAGAATCGTAAAACTCAGCGCATACCTGATCCCCAACATTCATAGTTGGCGGGTTGACCCCGATAGGTGGATGATTGTTGATAGGTTCGTAAGGAATAGTTACGTAATCAGGTGCTTTCGTACCGCCCTGAAATGTTTGAAATGTATATTTATTTGGGGAGTCCAGCGACTTTGACGACGGGGTACTTGCAGACTCGATATAGTAATTGCCCAAGTATTTAATCCCACTGACGGAAAATGGATGTCTAACATTAGGGCCACCCCAGTATTTCAAGTAAAACTTTACACTAGTTTGAGTATTGATTGTTACATATTGCGGATAGTCGGGAGTTTTACCCGTTAATAGCACGCTCGATACGTCAGTGTATGGTTGGGCAGGCTCCGGACCCATTAATTGAAAGTTGCGCGGGCAAAGTTCTGGCAAGGGTGTAGCCGGTACCGTACTGGAAAACCAGATGCTCGGAACATACTGATAGACTTCATAAGTATACACTTCATCTGCGGCAGGATAAGTATAATATGTGGACGTCTTTAAGACGCATCTGCCAGCCCCGCCAGCAGTACCGATAGGTTGACAACCGCATAGTCCGGATGTTTTCGAGCAAACGTTGGTTCCGTAAGTATAGACTGTATGTGACACCTTACACGTTGTACCATCAAGAGTCCCTCCAGGACCCGGATTACAAGTATAACGTGTAAAGTTGGCGTTATAGTATGTCTGTGAAAATTTCTGCTGGTAATAGACTGTTGTGTTGTGAGGATCATAAGGCCACCCAGTTATATAATTCTTATAATTAAGTGTGAATTGATTGCTCGACTGTAGCCCATGAGGACTCCATGAAATTGTAGTTGGTGGCGTGTATTGATCGTGTGCCTGAGTTATCTCATATCCTAAAGAAGTAGCCTGAACATAAGTTGGCGGAGCTGCAGAACCGGCCGACACTATGACAGTACTGGGAGGTGCGTTAATATTACCTGCCTCACCCTGTAAGTCCTTAAGGGCTACAGCTACTTTGGCATATTGTTGCTCATAATCAGTCTCTGCGCCGGGCTGGCTACAATTAGTAGGAGTAGGGGGTTTGGGGGGTCGGCAGGTTTTCTGTAATGTGTGACAATACTGAAGACATGGGTTACAGGACTGAGGTGTAACATAAATCGTTATAGATATGGTAACCGTTTGCATTGGACAAATTATCAACTCTTTTTTGCCGTCTTTGAACACATAGTGACCGTTATATGGTATCGGGTATAGGTTTTTATCCTGCAGGATAGTACTTCCATCTGTACACTCCCAACCATAATTGGACCAGTATTGTAGACGCCTGATGTTATAACTCAGTACCGCGGTGGTGGTCGAAGTCAAGGGTTTGGCAAAATTTACACTAAAATTAAAAGAACTTGACGTATAACGATCGTTGTAGTTTGGGTTGGGCATAAGAATAGTACTGGTTGTTGGCAGCCCAGAAACTGTCGCACTAGGCGATGAAGAAACGGTTGCGTTGGGCACTTGCTCGGCATATCCGTACATTTGATTGTTACTTAAATCTCCATTGCCCGGCGCACCGTTTGAATATATAGGACCTAGATTACTAACAACATCCCAAACAGTAGGGGGATTAGTGTCCATTAATAAGGGGGAGTGCCGACAAAACAAAATCATATTGTATTCAGTAAAATCTAGACTTTGGGTTTGATATGGCACAGTAACCGTACCCGTGAAACCAGTTAATCTACTGCCAAGGTCAGCATTTAAAACACCGCTCTGCGTTAGCCAGCCCATCAAAGCAGGATCAGCTCCGTTTGGAGCCGATGGATTCGCTCCTGGGACACAAGGTGAGTTAGGGCTGGTATCATACTGATAGAAAAAACCAGCTATATCAGTCGGCACTGCACCTGGCGAGATCACGTTCGGCAAAGAAGACGAATATACAGGCTGAGCCGAGGACTTCCCGGATAAAAAAAAGACCACACCGATAGCTAGAGCCATAAACATTACGAACTTACGCCAGCCAATTAATTTTTGAATGATCGTTTTCATATCAGTGTTTCGGCGTCGCTGGAGTTAAATAAACGGCCCGACTTTTTAATGCTTTATAAAGTTTAGCATAGTTATTGAGCTCTGATTGCATAGCAGAGGGTTTCGGACTGCCAAAAGCATGGTAAAGACCGTGGATGGGGTAGTGCGATTTAATGAAGTTTAAGTATGTTTGTGCTTGAGATATATTAAAAGTACGTTCTGACCACTGAAATAGAACATAATCGCAATTGGGGTCTTTCGAATAATTGGGCAATTTAGTGATTTTCTGCGCGTCAGTGATAATGCCGCCTACATCATTAGAGCTGATTGCCCGAGCAGCATTAGATAATAGTGGCAAGTTTTGTTCCTGAGTACATATATTTGACACCGTCTGGCTGTTGACGACAAATACTGACACGGCTGCTACTACTATCAATACTAAGGTTAACGTAAACCAACGTGACTGCTTAATCCACGCTTTAGTTTTAAAATTGCCCGTTTTTATTGTGTCCATTGCCACTCATTTTTCTTATGTTTAACTTTAGCATATTTAAATCTACGTTCAAGAGAGTGTGTATGTAATCCCGCAAATGCAAAATATAAATTGAAGTTAATTAATTTTTAAGTGTTGATAAATAGCTTATCTAGCCGTTTCCGAGTTTGCATCTGTTTTTGCGGCATGTTTACGATACAACCCTGCCTCCTAAGGTAGATTACCGCCATCCAAGAGCCAGTAATAAACAAGCTGACAGGATGATTGCCCCAGTTTATAGACAAACTTAGTAGAGCAGTCCTAGTTTGTTCTTAAGCCCTAAAACCAGATGATGAAAGAACTCGAGGCTATTTACCAAATTATGTTAAGAGATTGAGTGGGCAGAGTTAAGCTACTAGTTCTCTAGAATATTGAAAGCTAAAGTAAGTCCTATTTTTTCATACCATACATCAAAACTAAATATTGCGTCAGCTTTTTGCTTTTTTGCAATTACAGCCACAACTGCATCAAAAAGAGTATTTTGCTTGCTGCCATATGGGGTAAAAAGCACTTCTGCCGATTCAAGAGTTTCTTGATCAACCGCTATAATCGGGAATTGACTTTCTTTGATCATTTTAACAATGTCTCTAGTAAGTGTGGCGTTGCTTAATCTTCTTTGTAGAGTGGTAGTAGTTTCAACAAGTGTCGTAGCGGGATATAATAGTCTAGCTTCCAATTTGTGTAAGCCTTCAAGGGTTTTTATTGCCTTATTAGCTAATAGATCGTCCTTGTTTAACAGTGCTATTAAAGCATCCGAATCGACAATAACAGTTTTCATAAACTATCCCTATTGCGCCGTATTAACTTTTTCAAAGATAATTATCGTGGCTGGCAGCAAAATCTTTTGGGAGTTTCTCCTCTTTAAGAGCGGCACGTGCTTTACTGGTAAAGTCCAGTAGGTTTTTTGTGGAATTCTTATATTGCAACTGTTGAAGTTGCTCTAGGTCGTCAAGGCTAACAATAGCAACTTGTGGTTCTTTATGACTAATAACGATTGTTCGTTGTTTGGTATTTTTAACGTTGTCAAAAACAGCTTTATAGTTTCTCAGGATTTCCCTACTGGTTATAGTGTTTACTTGAGTCATACTTTAAGTCTAAGGTATATTGACATTTTTGTCAATAGTTTTATTGACATTTTTGTGCTAAACACTGTACTATTTGTGCAGAGGACTAATAAGCATGAGCAGTATAAGTTGTGGCTTAGTCGGCCTGCCGAATGTCGGCAAATCAACCCTTTATAACTCATTGACCAAAAATTCAGTCCTTGCCGCTAATTACCCTTTTGCTACGATTGAACCAAATGTGGGAATAGTTGCTGTGCCAGACTCAAGGCTAGAACAGTTAGCCGAATTATTTCCTGGCTCCAAAATTGTTCCGGCTATCATTAAACTTCTAGATATAGCCGGCCTTGTAAAAGGTGCCAGCACAGGAGAAGGGCTGGGCAATCAGTTTCTATCTCATATCCGAAGTGTCGCCGTCATAGTAGAAGTTGTTCGGACTTTTGAAGATAACAACGTGGCCCATGTCAATCAATCAATAGACCCTAAGCGAGATATTGATATAATCTCTACCGAACTGGCTCTAGCTGATCTTGACAGCTTAAGCCGACGTTTAGGGCAGATGGAAAAAGAGGCCAAATCAAACCCTAAGCTTAAGCACATGCTTGAATTAACACAGAAAGCCTATTCCCTGCTTGGAAACGGACAACAGCTTTATACTCAACTCAATCAAGAAGAACTAAAACAACTAGCCGATCTGCAATTACTTAGCACCAAACCGGTCATATATGTTTTTAATGTCGATGAAAATAGTTTAAACAATAAAGAAAGTCAGCAGTTACTCATCGATATGGTCAGTCCATCTCCTGCACTATTGGTATGTGCTAAGCTTGAAAGTGAACTTGCCGCTCTAGAGGATTATGATGCCAAAGAGCTACGTGAAAGTTACGGTCTGCACCACTCTGGATTAGAGTCGCTCGTGATTGCCGCATATAAGACGCTCGGCTTGCAAAGTTTCTTAACGGCTGGAGAAAAAGAAGTCCGCGCCTGGACCGTTCGCTCAGGCTCCACTGCTCAAGAAGCCGCCGGAGAAATTCATGGTGATATGCAGCGTGGATTCATTGCTGCAGATATTGTTGGTTTTTCTGACCTAATAATGTTCGGCTCCTGGAGCGCTTGTCGCAGCGCCGGCAAAGTCAGGACCGAGGGGAAAGATTATAAGATGCAGGACGGTGATGTGGTTGAATTTAAATTCAATGTCTAAATTGAGTTTTGACTATAATAACGACGCTGTCGCAGAAGATAAGGAAGCTTGGCATATGCAATTTTTATCGGTGATATATCTAGCCCGTTCTCAGTAAGATAATCACAAGCAGCTGGTTGCGACGACAAGTTTGCGCCATTATAATCATGGTGCATAATCTTGTCCGAGCCACCGAATACTTCCATTCTTCCCGCTTCAACCATCTCTTCAAACAATCGTTGCTCGCTATCTTCGGGCAGCTGCGCGCCGGCAGTGCTAGTCCTCCTCTGTGGCGGTGGCACCGGTTCAGGGTCGTTGGCTAACTCAACTCGCTCGCCGGTGCGTTGTTGAAATTCTTCCAGCAAGCGTTGCGCAAATAAGTAGTCTGACAGTTGAGGGTCGGCTTTTGGCGGTTGAAGTTCTTGACCACCTGACAATTGGCGCTCTAAATGCTGCTGCTGAGCTAATAAATACACCCGCAGTTGTTTGTTAATATCTTCCAAATGCTTTTTTTGGACCGTCGCGTGTAGCGTCAATTCTTTCTTCATTTCGCTCATGCGTTGCTGTATGTGTCCGATAGCTTTACGTAAACGCGCCTGGTTATAGCTTTTAAACAAGAGGTTGCGCATACCGCAGTTAATATTGATCTGTGCCCCAACAATACGATGACTATAATCAATATCGCTGATCATATCAAAACGCACATCATCCACATTTAAAAAGCCCATCGGTTTTTTATCGATGAGCAACACTCTTATATCCGTTGCGACTAACAAAGCTACGCCTCCTTCGTAATAACCATTTACGCACTCGTATATAGTTTCATCCGGAAGTAGTATATTTTCCAGTTCTTTTATTTCCGCCTGGTTGAATCGACCTCCGCCAAATCCAATTTTTGCCAGCTGACTTCGCACATAATCTCTGTCAACCATTTTTCCCTCCTGTTTGTTGGTACATATTAAGTATATGTTTATTGATAGTCGAAGAGCCGTAAGAATGTTAACGAATATCTTTTGATGTTTTTCACATAGATCACGTTTATGCTTGCCAAACTAACCTTGTTTGGTTTAAATTAAATTATGTTAGCCAATTTAAAGCAGATGGCTGAATTGGTGGACGTATTCTCAAGATACGGAGTCAAGAAGACATATAAGAAAGGGGCCTACATTATTCGCCCGGGAGAGCAGCCGCCCGGGGTTTTTTATATAATCCAAGGCTTAGTTAAAGCATACGACATCACAAAATACGGCGAGGAAAACTTGCTTATTATCCGGAAGCAAGATGAAATATTCCCGCTAATCTGGGCTTTGACCGGTCAAGAACGCCGGGTTGCTTACCAAGCTTTGGCTTCAACGGCAGTACTCCAAATTAGCCGCCAAAGTTTTGAAAGAGAAATAACCAAACACCAGGGAGCAATGGCGCCTCTGCTAGATATGACGCTTGAGATGTATCGGCTTCATAGCGAGCGTATTCTGAATTTGGAATACCGCGCGGTAAGGGAGAGAATTGTTTCATTTCTACTCACAATGGGGTCTCGTTTCGGTACCCGAACCAACGAAGGGCTGCTAATTGAAGCCCCATTACGCCATCAAGATATCGCAAGTTCTATAAACGCCACACGGGAAACTACTAGCCGAGAGATTTCTGTTCTGATCAAAAAGGGACTGATCGAGAAGGATAAGTCATACTACACTTTAAAAAAAGTTCCCGAATTAAGACAACTGTTGCAGTAAAAGCAGTTTACTTCCAATGTAAAACTATATTTTCAATTGTTTGTGTAATTTTCTGGTGGTCTGGAATGTCATTTTTATCATAATAATGATCCGTACCCATATAATCAGCGGTTACACTTAGGCAATAGACAGCATCCGCTAACACGTGGATTTTATCAATAACGGGAACACTGACGACTGGCACGGCTATTACCAAACTTTCGATCTCAATCGGCTTTAAATACTCTTCAGCTAAATCAAGTTTCATGTTTGATTCGAGACCATCCGATACCAGTATCACATTCATATGCTTAAGAATGTCCCGGTTGATCAATCCGACACCGCCGACTAGTTGATTAATTTCGTGGAGTTTTACCAGCCGCGACTCTTCAATATAGTTACGGTTCTCACTTACCATTTCATCAATCTCACCCTCAGAGTAGTCGTGATTAAAAGCCGTTTTGCCATCGCTAGTTATGCCGGCAATGGCTTTTGGCTCCCTCGGTAACGTAATCTCCTTCATTTGTAAAAGCATGATAATACAGTGCAGTCTAACCGCAATTTGTGCTCCAACCATTACGCCCCCGTCATCGAGCGCCACAACTGCGCAGTTTTTATAACGATATCTGTTGGTCATCTTTGACCCTAACATTCGCCCTGCCTGAACTCGTGAAGCAAAATACATATCCTGATGCAGAGTTTAGCTCTATAATGGCACAAGCTCAAGCTATAAGTTTCAGTTTGTAAAAACGTTCCCGATTACCTTTAGTACCGCTAACTTTAGAATCGGCTTTATCAACAATTACAAAATACTGCTTAAGCCAGGTCTCAAGTCCGGATAAAAGCAACCGCCGCATGCGCTCATTCTTAATAACCCCGTGGTTTTTAAGCTTAGCGTCTTTGGTTTCAAATTGCGGCTTAGCCACGGCAATCACTTGCGTGTCTTTGTTAATGGCGTTTTGCAGCAAGCTTGGCAGGATGTCCCGAAGTGGCACAAACGAAACGTCAATGAGCAACATATCTATTCGTTCTAACGGCTTAAACACCCGGATGTCAGTTTTTTCATGTAGTTCAAGCCTTGGGTCAAACCTTACTTTAGGACTCATCTGGTCTGTCCCTTTATCTACAGCAATAACTTTAGCTGCACCGTTTTTTAAGGCATAATCACTGAACCCGCCGCTGCTCGAACCGACATCAAGCACGATTTGATCTTTAAAGTGTAGATCCAGTTTTTTAGCAACCGAATCAAGCTTTAACGCCGCACGACTGGCATAAACATTTTTTCCGCTGTCAAGCGGATTTTTCCTAAGTGTCATTAGCTAATAATATACCGGCTCGTGTAGTTTAGTGCTTGACTCGTTCACGATAATCGCCAGTTGCTGTGTCGACAGAGACTATGTCACCAGTCTTTATAAAAGCCGGAACCTTAATTCTTAGACCCGTTTCTAGCACTGCATCTTTAGTAATGGCCGTAGAAGTATCCCCTTTAACCGCCGACTCAGCATAGCTTACACTTAAAGCTACATTTTTAGGCAAGTCCAGACTAATCGGCTGAGCCTTAAAAAATAACAACTGTACATTGTCGCCTTCCTTTATGTATCCTGCTGCATCAGCAACCAGGTCGACTGAAACTTCAAATTGTTCGAAAGTGGTTTGGTCTATAAAAAAATATTTACCGCCATCGTTATAGAGATATTGCACACTGCGGCTGGATACGTTCGCACTTTCAACTTGTTCGTTCCCTTTAAAGGTGCGCTCTAATACTTTACCGTTAACTAAAGATTTAATCTTGACGCTAACGATTGAACCGCCCCGGCCCATAACTTTCTGACTGTATTCAACGACTTTAAACGGTTCGTTATTTTGAACAAAAACCGTCCCTTTTTTAAGATCGGTAATATTGAGCATCGGCAGTTAAAGTTAGTTGTTGGCAACAAATGGCAGAAGCGCAATATGGCGAGCGCGCTTAATAGCAGTAGCAAGCCGTCGTTGTTGCGTTTCACTTAAGCCAGTTTTTTTACGGGTTTCAATCTGCCCATATGTATTAACATAGCGCTGCAAAGTCTTAAAATCCTTGTAGTCAAAATATGCTACGTCAGTTCGGTATTTGAATATCTTCGCCATATATTTCTCCTTATTAGAATGGAATGTCGTCAAGATTAATCGGCTCGTCACCTACGTCTTCAATAACAATATCCTTTTCCTTTTTTTTGCCGGATTTTGCCGGTTTGACTTCTTCTGGTTCCTGACTCAAGCTGGAAGAGTCACTACCATTGCGTCCATCAAGAAACGTCACGTCGTTTGCCAGAACTTCTACTTTACTGCGCTTCGCTCCATCCTGTTCCCAGCTACGACTTTGTAGCCGGCCTTGTACTAACACCCGGCGGCCTTTACTTAAGTATTGAGCTACCCTTTCGGCTAGAGTTCCCCAAGCCACAATATCTATGTAGTCAGTGGCCTCCTGCCATTCATCATTAGCATCCTTATAGCTACGGTTGAGGGCTATCGAGAAGCCACAGACATTTTGTCCGTTCGGTGTTTGTCTCAACTCCGGATCCCGGGTTAAATTACCCATCAGTATCACTTGATTTACGCTGCGTGCCATAATGTCCTCCTACTTTCCTTACCCTAGCTTGCGTGGGTTATAACGTCAAGTGTAGCATCAGAAAAGTTTAATTCTCCTCTTGATCTTCCCCATTATCTTCCTGACTTATTTCCGCGCGCCGGGCGGCTTGTTCGGCTTTAAGCTGTTTCGCCGCTTCGGCTTTGGCTTCGGCTTTAAGATCCGATTTAATTATCAGAGACCGGATGACTTCATCTGTAATATTTAACGTGGACTCAACTTTAGCAACACCGCTGCCCGGCATCTCAAGCGTGTAAAAAACATATATGGCATGGTCATTTTTCTTAATCGGATATGCTAGTTTACGTTTGCCCCAGTTATCGGTTTTGACAACTTTCCCGCCATTATCCTTAAAAATCTTCACTACTCGATCTTCAGCTTTACTCAAATCAACTTCGAGCGACGGATGATAGAGTACTGCCACCTCATATTGTGTCATGTTTTAATCCTTCTCTTGGTTACCGCAGCTAGCTACGGACAGCTTATGCGCATCAGAAGCCATAAACTGAAGTTTATTGACAAGTCTTAACTATACAAGTCTACCTCTGTTAATGTCAAGTGGCCGCATTAGATAAAAAGTAATGTTACCGAAATAGTACCGGTTAGATACTAATAGTGTTACCGTAATTCTCACTATGAAGAGAGCTATGAAACACGCCATAATTAAGGAACAGCTGCCGGCCTACCTAA
>JAJYZG010000038.1 GCA_021800155.1 bacterium | reverse complement strand
AGGTAGGCCGGCAGCTGTTCCTTAATTATGGCGTGTTTCATAGCTCTCTTCATAGTGAGAATTACGGTAACACTATTAGTATCTAACCGGTACTATTTCGGTAACATTACTTTTTATCTAATGCGCCTGGTTAGCAACATAAGACTTTTTGACTTATTATTAACAAATGTCGCTGTATAACCATGCACTATACCAAGTAGCAACCAAAGCTCTGCTTTTTAAAGACGACCATATACTCGTACTTATTACACCAGACGGCTATATCGATTTTCCAGGCGGACGTGTTGATCAATCCGAGTGTGATTTGCCGTGGACCGAATCACTTAGGCGTGAGGTAGCCGAGGAACTGGGTAAACAAGTGTCCATAGAAGTCGGACGGATGTTATTCGTGTCGAAGCGTCAGTACCATAAGGACAAGAAGACTTACGACATTGCGGCAATATTTTTTAAATGTAAGTACGTTAGCGGAGACATTGAACTTTCAGAAGAACACATTGATCATAAATGGTTTACTCCAAAGGATATAATAAATAACTCTCTTAAGTTTGTGTCTGAAGATGAAAAAAGTCAGCTAGTAACGTTATTTGCCCGAACTAGTCAACAAAGCCTTGACCTAAAAGGCCGACCATGAACGGCAAGATAGAACGCTACAATCGGACTATTCAGGAGGAGTTTGTAGATTAGCACCTGGATGATCTGGGCTATGACATAATAGGTAGCTTTAACTACCAACTAATGGACTGGGTACTGCTGTACAACACCATTAGACTCATCACACTCTGAAGCTTAAAAGTCCAATGAAAGCCCTGCTTGATGCGCTACAATTAATACCAGTAGAGTCCAATATGTTATGGACCGATACACTGTCTTGTCTTTTTACTAATTCACCATTAAAATTACGATAGCATAACCGTAAATAAAGCATTGGAGTATGGGCTGATTTTAGGTAAAAAATTAAAAAAACCATCTAGGATAAAAAATATCAGCTTTGTATTAAGTATGATGGTTATGGTATTACTGACAGTGATTTTGGATTTTCAAAAAACTCTTTCGGCGGCCAGCGTTGGTCCAAGCTCGCCTACTGCTGCTAGTGACACTACTATAAATGGGTCCGGAAGTACTTGGTCATCACCCAGTAATGCTTTAGCTTCAGATGGTGTTTATTCCAGTGCTTCATTAGGTAGAAACAAATATAGTGATTTTCTGACAGTGTCAGGTTTTGGATTTACGATACCGTCTGATGCCACTATCAATGGTATTCAGGCTGATATTGAGAAGTATGCGGATAACTCTAACATTTCAGATTACGAAGTAGAGGCTTACAATCCGATAAGTGCTAGCTATAGCGCTAACCTGGGTACTACAACCAGTTGGCCTTCAACAGACACAAATGTTACATACGGAGGCACTACGAACCTATGGGGAACTAGCTGGACGCCAGCGGCGATTGATAGCAGTAGCTTTTCCATAAACATATCTGCTATAAACAATACTTCCGCGAATAAGACGTATAACGCATATGTGGATTATATAAGTGTTACGATTTACTATAGTCAACCATCGTTTACGGAATCTTCTTATGAGTGGTACCAAAATACTAATTCGATAAGTAGTCCATTAACTCCATTAGCATCGCAAAATACCGTGGCTCAGGCACCTGTACCGGGTACTCCATTTCGATTACGAACTCTTGTCAATGTTGCCGCAGCAAATGATCCTATAAGTGGGCAAGCATTTTACTTGCAATATGCTTCTAATGGCACAAATCCTACCTGTAGCACATCTTTTAGTGGAGTAACTTACGCTAATGTTACATCAACTACACCGATCAGTTTTTATTCTAATCCTTCATTAACTGATGGTCAGAATATAACAGCGCTTTCTTCAGATCCGACTGATGGTTCAAATACAATTGTTCCTGAGCAGTACATGCAGTCGAACAGTTATTTCAATGACATTCAGTCTGCTATTCCTTCAGGTGAGGATGGGGAATGGGACATTGCTCTGAATGATACCAGTGCATCACCGGGATACTATTGCTTTCGCATAGTTACAAACAGTGGCGGGCTTTTAAGTACTTATTCGTATATTCCCACACTGCAGATAGTTGATCAGCCGCCCACAGCTCCATCTTCATTAACACAAGCCACAACCACGAGTTTGAGTAACGGTAGTTGGACTAACGGTACACCGATTACTTTTAGTGGAACGGCATCAAGTGGCAACTATACTGACACCTTAAAACTGTGCGTAGAAGTAGAGCCAATCAGTACGCCGTTTACTAATGTCAACACTAGTTGTGGCAGCGGAGTCGCCTACAACGGTACGGCAGTAACGATAAGCGATAGCTACAGCGCCTTAACATCTGGGACACAGTACCACTGGCAAGCTCGAACCGAGGATGCAGCAGGTAATTATTCGGCATGGGTACAGTTTGGCACATCTCCTAATTTTGGTTACGATACGTCTCCCCCTACGGGAGGAAGTGTCTATGATGGTAGCTCTACTGGAGTAGAAGAAATATTCAACAATGGATCATTGTCACAGCTATCGGCTAATTGGTCGGGTTTTTCTGATACACAAGACGGTATTGCTAGCTATAGCTACTCCATTGGGACTACTGCAGGCTCAACTAACGTCTTAGGTTGGACCTCTACTACTGGAACGGCAGTAACCGCTACAGGATTAAGTCTGCATACCGGTCAGACGTATTATTTTAACGTCGAAGCATACGATTCCGCCGGTAATGTTAGTAGTGTTGTCTCAAGTAGCGGTCAGATGGTCGCTCCTACACTTAGTTTCAGTATCACACCATCCGTGCTTACCTTTGCTGACCTGGGTCCTAACAACCCTATACCTTGGACCGATTCAGAAACTACAACCATTAGTGCTTCATCTAACGCCTATAATGGTTTTATAATCAGGGCGTATCTTGCTCAGCCCCTATCTAACAAAAGTTATACAATTAATGCCTTTAACGGTGGTACATATGCGGCTCCCAATACTTGGGCATCAGGAGATACTGGTTTCGGCTATACTTCCAGTGATACTTCAATTGGCGGTTCTAATATATTTCAATCTAATCCATGCCCAGGAGGATCCGCTTACGTGGCTCCTGGTTGCTTCGCGCCGTATTCAACCACGGCCCCTGGCGACATTATAGCAGACCAGGCTTCTGGCGTCGTTGGTTCTCCTGCTAGCGACACTTTTACCATAACCAATAGGGTTACCGTTACCCCTGTCCAAAGTGCAACTACATATAGTGGAGTAATAGTTTACTCCTTAACACCCAACTATTAGAGTCATGACTCATTTCCGTCGCATAACTGGACTCATATCACTGTCTATATCATGCTTCTTTGTCTTAATTGCTTTGTCCCCTAGTACAGGTGCCTCTACAATTACAGAATCGGCGAATAGTAACACAAATATGATATCGGTCAGCCCATCCATCATTGATCAAGTTATTAGTCCTGGGAAAAGCGACACATTTAATGTTACTATTACCAACCTGTCTAACCAACCTATGCCACTTTATGCTTCGACAGCACCATTTGATAATAACGGCTACGTCGATAGCGGTGCGACTCAGTGGTTTGTTTTTCAACAGCCAGACTTGTTAATTCTTCCTGATCAAAGTCAAACAGAAAATATTACGGTCAATATTCCTAAAAATGCTGAAGCTGGTGCTCACTATGCGACTATTTATTTTACGCCTCTAGTACCAGTCAATTCACTCCAAAGCAATAAATCCCCGATAATTTTGAGGGTCGGAGTATTAGCTACAATTATCGTACCTGGCGACATTAAACAATCGGCATATCTTAGGGCTATAAAAGCAAACATAAAATCCTGGGGAGGTCCGGTTACTTTAAGTCTAAGTCTGGTCAATAATGGCAATGTGTACCTTTTACCTCATGGAAGCCTAGTTGTATATAAGAACCAAAAGCCTGTTAAAAGTTTTCAGCTAGGTGGAGAAGTAATATTTCCCTCTAAGGGCTATACATTTACTCGTGTTTGGTCTAAACACCCCTTATTGGGTTCGTATCAACTTAAAGGAAAAATAATTTATGGCAGTAACAACGTCATGCTAGAATCATCAATTAATTTTAACGTTACGCCGTGGGATTTATTTATAGAAGCAGGCATACTGCTGGCAGTATTAGGAGTTCTCTATAAGGTTTTCAGGAAGAGGCTATGGAGGGCATTCAAAGCTCTGTTATTTAAAAACTCATAACCATATTTGTAGTCCGACAAAATAATTTGATTAATTTACGAGGTCTATGGTTAAATAGTCGATGAATTATAAACATAAGGAGAGTTTAAAAAAATGAAGGTTAGAGCATATAAGCGTTATCGGGAGCTAATTATACTGTTGTCGCTAGTAATATTGTTTATTGCACCCGGATCGGCAATAGCTGCTACGCTTACTAACGCATCAGTTACTTTGAGTAATGCGCAACCATCAGTAACTAGCAACTATACATTCCAGGCCTCCGGTCTAACATCAACTTCTATTCAGTGTATTAGTTTCAAGTTTAATACCGCGTCTGATATGAGTGGAAGCATACCAACAGGATTTAGTTCTACTGCAGCCACACTTAGTACTTCTTCGACTCTAATAACTGCCTCAAGTTGGACCGTAACCGCATCAACTAACGGAACGGTTCAACTAACCGATTCAACGGGTGCAACACCAGCTTCGTCTGGTAACATTATTTTACAGAATATTACTAACGGGTCTACCGCCGGAACTCCATATTTTCTAGCTGTTGACACCTATACTAGTTCATCTTGTTCTGGTGCGGTGGACAATGCAACTGTAGGTTTTATTTATAATACCGGCCAGTCAGTCAGCGTGACAGTAAATCCCCTACTCAGCTTTAGTGTGGCTTCGTTACCCAGTGGTACAAACATTAATGGAGCTACTACTAATTTCGCAACGACTTCAACTACGATTCCATTCGGCACTATACCAACTATTAGCACTAATGGTATTGGTGCGCAAGCGTTAACTGTTTCTACGAATTCCGGCAATGGGTACGGTTTAACCCTTGCTTATACTGGACCACTTAGTAATGGAACACATAACTTTACCAATGTCAGTGGCACTAATAGTTCTCCGGCAGCTTTTACAGCTGCGGGTACAGAAGGCTTTGGCTATACTACTACCGGAGAATCTCAATTTGCCTCTAATTTATGGGCTGGCTTAAGTACCTCTCCTGCAACTATAGCGAACAGCTCTTCGGCCGCAAGCAGCGTCACTACAGATGTAGGATATCAAATTGGCTTATCTGCCACCACCCCCCCAGGTTCTTACTCTACTACTGTTATTTATACGCTTACTCCTGTATATTAGATCTTAATTAAAAAAGGAGAAGCGTGTGAAGATGCTGGCAGTTCTTGCTAAAAGCCTGCACAATCGCTTAAACATAGCTTTAGCATCGTTATTGTTATTGATTGCATATGTTGGTTTTATGTATGTACCGGTGTCGGCTACATCTAATGTTTCTGGGTCGGTATCTTCTTTAGCGGTCTCGCCGCCAACATTTTACTTGAGCGCTAATCCAGGCGATACGCTAAGTGAAAGTATTAGGGTAGAGAATATAACCCCAGTAATCCAGCATATTTCTGTCAGTTTAGAAAACTTTGTTCCGTTAGGCACTGAGGGGCAAGTTAATATTACTAATCAGACTAATCGATATTCGCTAATATCTTGGATAAGCGTAAACCCTGAAAATGCCGCTATAGCTGGCTACGGTACGCAAATATTTAATTTTAAAATTAATGTCCCTCAAAACGCAGAACCAAGCGGAAAGTTTGGTTCAATAATTTTTTCAACTTCTCCCAATAAATTAGGTAACGGCTCGAGTGTTTCTGTGTCGCAGCGAGTAGGGGATTTAATACTACTGAGGATTGCCGGTAAGGCTGATGAAAATATTTTTGTAAAAAAATTTAGCGTTAAAACAGGAGGAAATTTACCGAGTAACAGTCTGAGTCTTACTGCCTTGGTCTCTAATATAGGTAATGTTCAAGTAAAGCCCATCGGCTACATAACGATTAGAAACATGTTCGGAACACAGGTAGCCGAGATCCCATTTCCAGGCGAGTACATATTACCTAGTGCCGAACGAAATTTAACTACGTTTTGGAAGCATGGACTGCTTTTTGGTCAGTATAGGGCTACCATCACTGCTCTATATGGCCTTAGTAATAAGATTTTAACAGCTTCCACGACGTTTGTAGTAATACCTTGGTCTTTAATTATAATTATCCTAGTTATAGGGTTAGTGGTAGGCAGCCTGCTGTGGCTCGGGCGTGTCAGGATAAAGCGTGCTGTTAAAATACTGCTCGGAAAAGAGTAACCGCCAAACTCAGCGCAGATCAGAAAAGCTGATTTACCGCATATCTTATTTTAGACTGGTTTTAGCTCTATTAACTAGTTTTATTTTGCCGATAATGTTCATAACAAGCTTATACGCAGACAGTGGCAGTACTGTGTCTCTTCAGGTTCCTGGTACAGCATTATTTATTAAAGGAGAAGCTCCGCCTGGGTCCTTTTTAACTATCAACGACAATGGTAGTTTGATAACGACAGTATCAGTAAATAGAAATGGACTATTTATCGTTGAGTTAAACTCCATACCCTCTGGAATTAATTATCTTCACCTTTCCTATGCCGACGTTCACGGAACCTATAGTGCGCTAGCGACAATTAGTGTGAGTATTCAGCCATTGCAGCAAGTAACTCTAAGTGTTTTTATGCCTCCTACGATCGACATTAGTAATAACAGTATACTGAACGGCTATGCTTATCCTAATAGCATAGTAACTGTTTTCCTATCTAACGATCAACAGTACCAGACGATAAGCAACAGTTTGGGTTATTGGAGCATGAAAATATCAAGTCTACCGTTGCTTATCGGCAATTATACGGCGCATGCCTTAGACTCGGACAGTAGCGGAGAAAGTTATTTTTCGTCGGATGTTAATTTCTCAGTTAATTACAATAGCAATCTCGGATCTCAACCAAGCGTTCAGTCCAATGGTCATCTTTCTATTATCCCAGTAAAACCGTCTATTACACTAATTAATAAGAATAGTAATCAAACCATACCTGGTAATAAAAGCCTACCTGACCAAATCTCTAAAAAAAATACCGGTGTTTCTATCGTTATACAACCAAAACCAAATTTTGTCCGGAAATCTATTATACCTATAACCGTTATAAAATATATGACATTAATAACTGGATTATCTATCGTCGCATATGCATTGACTCAGTACATCGGCTTGGAAGCTAGTTTTTATCACAATATATGGAACCATGTACTTAATAACATTAAACGTGTTAGACACTGACATTATCCTAATGGGTATATCATAAATACGGAGTTAGCGGCAAAAACGTGGAGGTTTTTTAGTCAATTTCCCTCTGTTATTGGCTTTGAATTAATGTCGTGAGACATTAATGTTATGAAAAAAGGAGATACAAATACCACTGCCCCACGTGCGGTAATGAACTACAAAGACGTGGATTAACAGCTGCGGGGGCACAGCGCTACAAGTGTGTAGCTTGCAGCAAGAGTGCCACTAAGCCCAGGGATGATCTGACCAAAGGATTGTTGCTAGAGCGTTTTGTTAAGTGGCTGCTAGGTAAACAATCCCAGGCA
>JAJYZG010000037.1 GCA_021800155.1 bacterium | reverse complement strand
AAGATACAGACCAGTAGCTATATTTCTTATTTTGAAACATTAGTCAATATCTTGAAACAACTACACTCTAAGATAATCCTCCAGTAACTAACTTGTCAAGGTTTAGGATTGTTCAGAGTGCTTCAGAGTTGAAGTCAAAGATCTAATCAACACTATATATCTCGATATATTGCAGTTAAGTATGGTCATCTTCATGACCTCCACCTACTTCTACGAACGAAGTTTTCAGATCCAGTGAAGAAAAACAACTTGTGCTACTGCTGTATCTGCATATGAATAACTGCAGAGCGACCACGATCGACCTCTGCTAGAGCACGACGGAGCACCGGGCGAACTGTGGCTGGGCTATCTACAAGTTTGGAATAAGCACCACAGCTTTGAGCTACTTTGACAAAGTTAGGTGGATGAACAAACTGCGCACCTATTACGTAACCCTTTGCTGCTGATACACCAGTGGGAAATAACTGGTATACAGGAAGTTTGCTTGCACGATATCCCCCGTTATCCAAGATCACTGTAACGAAAGGAGCGGCAGCCTCTGCTGCTAAACAAAGAGCTGCAGTAGGCACACCGAACATGAAAGCGCCATCACCGACGACTGCAATGACTCGTTGTTCCGGACGGGCTAACTTAATTCCTACTGCTGCTCCAAGAGCCCACCCCAAACCTGGGCCACCTGCTGTAAAAAGAGTATCTGGTTCCGTTCTTTCAAGGAGCTCGCCGACTAAACTACCGTTGGATACTGCTTCCAAGACAACGAGATCACTCGGCTCCAAGATGTCATTGAGAGCACAGATCACCTCTTTAACTTCCAATACGCTCCTACCGTCAGTGGATTCCTCACCGCTACGTAATCCAAAAGTTGAGTTGAACTGCTTAGCTAATTGATGACGACGATCCTCCACATGAGACAAGGAGTGAGGAGCGAGGGATTCGATCTCACCTGCTATCTGAGTAAGTGCAACTGAGCCATCTGCAGTGACTGCAAGATCAACAGGGAACGACCAAAGTGGCATGTCTACTTTGATTGGATCCGGGTCTATATTAACTACAAAGACCCCGGGAGCTAAGGTTGTCTCCTTTGGAATCCAGGGTACATCACTTTCGACAATGAGAATCAGATCTGCCTCGGAGATCAATGACGCACTTTTGCTGGAAGAACCTACGCGCATTGGATGCAAGGTGGACAGGTTAACGCTACCAAACTTGTCCACTACCGGAACGGCAAGCAGATCCACCAAACGGGAGAGTGCTCGTTCTCCATCTGGACGACGACCAACCCTATTGGTGATGATCACAGGTCGTTTGGCAACAATTAACCGCTCTTTAATTATGTCGAGAACGTCTGGGGCAACTGCAGGTGGTGTTGGAAGAGCATACCCTGTTGTTCGACGGAGGGCGATCATACTTGGAGGTTGCATGAGCACATCTCGAGACATCATGAGGTATGCTAAGCCTGGAATATCACCAGCTGCCATTTGTATGGCTCGACCAATAACTCGTGGCGCATCATCAGCTCTAGTCAGTTCCATAATCCACTTGGCATAGCCTCGGACAATTCCTGCCTGGTCTGGGACGTCCTGTTGCCAATGGATAAAACTAGAACGAGCACCAAGCGATAATGAATCCTCTGCATAAGGTGTCTTTCCTGCTAACACCACAACTCCGGCTCGGTCCCTCATGATGTTATGGACCATCGCGCCAAGATTCTGCGTTCCCACATCAACATGTACGAACACCGCTTGAGGACGACGGGTTGCCTGCCAATATCCATGAGCAGCAGCCAGAGCAACGCTTTCGAATGACGTGGTGATAAGACGTGGTGATGGTGCCTTTTTTAGTGAAAGAGCGAGAGCTGCTTCCTGCAACGGTGCCGAATCAGTTCCTGGATTAAGGAAGAGCAAATTTACCCCATGCACGGCAAGAAGATACAGAATCTCCTCCGCACAGGTATTTAACTCAAAACTACTTGCCTGATCACTTGACATAATAACTCTTTATTGCTTACCGATTACTGTGAAAGTTGTAAAAACGACCCTCTAAACACTAAACATATTTCTTCTCAAGTCGCAGATACCGATAGTACTCAATCGTTTCTGTACCTTTACAGCACTAGGTATCGTTCTGTCACTTCGATACCACTTACAAGACCTGCGCCCAAAGCTTCGTGCTAGAACCTAGAGAACGCACGACATAAGTTTTGCTCTAACCGTTATTCAGCAGTTCGCAACCTCACATATGCCTATCCAAACCTATGGCACAAGCAAGCTCATCTTCATTCATTTCCCGACGAGAAAAAAATATTACAATGATTACAACCCGTCAGTTCCTGTTTGAGAGGAGACACTAGCAATCAAAGCGCTCGTTTCGGCATCTTCTCCGGCGCCCTCTACGGTACCGCTGTGACTGGTTGGGGTAGAGCTAGGACGACGGGAGCGAAGCATCGTTCCCAAGAGCGGAGTCGTAAAGACAGTCAGACTTATCGCAGCCAGCACTAACGCCAACGGCTGGAAAAAGGCAACCGAATGAGTGGTTTGGTCGAGAATCCTTACTCGGTCGAAGTTTTCCTCAGCAAGTGGCCCAAGAAGAGTTCCCATAATCAGAGGAGCCAATGGAAGCCTTAGCTTCAAGATAGCATAGCCAACCACACCAAAGATCATTGCCAACACGATATCGAAAACGCTACCATTCACTACGTAAGCACCGACAGAGGCAATTACTATAATTGCTGGCGCTACAATCTTCGTTGGAATTTGAGCCATTCTTACTACGACAGGTGCAAGCATCAGACCTAGCAAAGCCACCACTACCATAGCAAGGGGAATAGATAGAAAGAAAGCGTTGACTGTTTTACCACCATTGAAAAACCCAGGACCTGCAGTAACTCCATGGAGCATCAGTGCTTCAAGCATAAGGGCTGAAGTAGCAGCACCTGGGATCCCCAGCGTGAAAGCTGGGATCAGCTCAGAGATTAAAGTAGCGCTGTCTGCTGCCTCTGGAGCCATCACGCCTACTACATACCCCTTGCCCCATTCTGCGCTTCGCTTGAATCGAGATTCCATGAGATATGCTGCTATGTTTGACAATGTAATTCCAAGCCCCGGTATAATCCCAATAACGGTGCCAAGAACTCCGGAACGCAGTATTTCAATCGGGTGCTCGATTGCTGCGCGTAATCCCCGCTTAATCCCACCTTTGAGGGTGACCGTTCCCTGCTCTCGTGGACTTGCGCGCCACCCTTCTTCTATCATAAGGAAGGCGCTGCCAAAGGCAAACAATCCAACTGCGACCAATGCCAAGGGAATCCCATTTTGCTGAAGGAAGCCAACTCCAAACGTAAATCTATACTTGCCGGTCATCACGTCAGGTCCAATAGTTGATATTAGTAATCCAACTCCTCCAAGGACCAAGCCGGGGACAACTCTTCTACCTGATGCAGCTGCAACCATGGATAATCCAAATACAGCTAGCATAAAAAAGTCTACTGGCTGCAATTTCAGCGCTAAATTAGTGATGACTGGAGCAACAAAGACAAATACTGCCGTCGCTACCAAACCACCTACAACTCCGGCAACTGCAATGGCAACTACAGCTTCACCTGCTCGACCTTGACGTGCCATAGCCGGACCATCAAACGTGGTAGCGATATTACCGGGATGTCCAGGCACATTGAACACTACTGCAGTGATCGCACCACCATATACAGCTGCCGTGTATGCAGCTACAAGCATCACTAGAGCGTTAATAGTAGAAAAGTGTATCGTGATCGGTAGTAATATGGTAAGCACAAATACAGGACCAAGACCTGGAAGAGCCCCTATAACTAGCCCAAGACAAGCTCCTACAATTAGTAGTACTACTGTACTTATTGTCAATAGAGAGGTCAAACCAGAGAGAACATCCATCAGAATGATACACTCACATGAAAAATGCCAGATGGCAATACTCCAATTCCACTTACCCGTACTATCTCATTGAGAACAATTACTAGACAAAATCCAACTAATAATAATACTGGGATTCTCCGTAATCGTTCACCTAGTAAGATAGGAGTAGTAACAATTAAAATAATACTGTCAAGCATAAAGCCGAGTACTGGGATAAGCAGGATGTAAACAACTGCCACCCCCAGTGCCATTCCAAACCCATGAATATTAACTTTCTTGATATGTTCTTCTCTAGAAAATATCGCAGAAGAATTCTCAATATTTGAACTGTACTGCGATATAACCGCATCTCTTTCAGTCTCAGCGCGCTGCAGTCGTAGCTTTACTATCTCCATTATAAGATATAGAACGGTTAAACCAAGTGTAGGATAAGCGATAGCTGTTACAAATGAATTATTATGTGGATATCTAGGAATGCGACTTACATATACACCCACTATGCCAACTAATACTGCTGCCCAAATAACCCCCAATAAGCGTGACTCTTTAGGCAATAGCACCACCCCCCTTTGAAGTGAGCTATAATTACTATTTTTGGATATTCTCCCCTCACTGAAGCATGGACAACTTACTATGTACCATGTCATACTCCTGATGCGTTAGTGCTCCCCAGGCAGTTGCACTTAAATAAACTGGCATAGTCAACATCTTGCGGGCCTTAGATTGGAATTCTGGATTTTCCGAAACCCGTAACAGCGCTTGACTCAAAATCTTGGATACATGAGGTGACATACCTGGTGGACCCACTACTCCCATACTAAGAGTGAATGCTTCATCAGGATTACCCACCTGACCTATGCTGTTTACGTTAGGAAGATAGCTTAGCGGTTTAGGAGCAAAGTCGACCACCGGTTGCACTCGTTTAGCTTGCATAAGTTTTAAAGCCTGAGCTGCAGTGACTGAAGCAAGATCAACGGCACCGCTCAGGACGGCATCCATGGACTGTGCTGCATTACCAAAAGGTACTCCTTTGATATTGATATGATTGATCTTCTTTAAAAATACAGTGCTCATCCAACCTGCGGAAGATTTGACCCCAAACTCTCCCACTGTCAGTGTCCCTTGCGCATGTTGAAGACTGGCAAAATTCCGGTATGGAGAGCCGTATTTTGCTACATATAGCGAGGTATCATTGCCAAAAATCCCTCCGAGCGGAGTGTAACTAAGGGTGTTATATTTGCCTCCACCAAGTAGCTGGCCAATAGCTAACTGAGGGAGGAGTGACATCATCAAAATTCCTGAGTTCGGAGCTGCGTGGTACACATACTCTGCAGCCGTATTCCCACTGCCACCAACTATAGGTCTTACGGTCACAGGAACCCCTAGAACCTTCTGTAGGTACGGTTGTATCTCAGCACCATCAGTATAGCTGACACCTCCCGGCGGTAGATTAACTACCAGCGTAATGCCATTTGGAAACAGTTTCTTCCCTTCAGCAGTGAGTGAATGAGCAACTTGAGCAGAGTTGGTCTTTTTAGTCTGCGCAACCGTTGTACTAGTAGAGCTACACGCCGTCAACAGAATGGCGGTCGCGAGCAACACAACTATCGGATATAATTGTTTGGTGCGTGGGAAAGAACCTCTTTTTCTTAGCGTATATTCACGCTCCTTATAAAGTAAACATCTCATTAACACAACCCCCTTATTAAAAATTTTAAAGAAAAGTAGTAAAAATAGGTATATTGCTGACTACGAGTTGCTATATTATAGTATCGAATTATCAACTTTTGTGTACGGAATAACCTCTTTTGGCATGGTATAAACCCGCATAGGTAGTGGGATATAGAGCTTAATAGCTTGCCTTGGACAATCAATTATACAGGCAGCACAGTGCCAACATTCCCGCGGATAAGTAGGTCTTGGTACTTCTTTCTTAGTACATCCAAAGAAAACATCTTCAGGACATACATCAATACATATTCCACAAGGTATACATCGTTCATTATCAATTACAGGTGGCATCTATATTCCTTAATTAATATAATCACCCGTATATGTCCTAACAATCACCTATAAAATAAAATTAATCAGTTTTATAATGAGAGTTTGCTAAACTCTATTTTTTCCTTTTCTTTCCATAAAGTAATCAGTTTGTGCCAATTCTCATCATCAGCCTGGGGAAAGTCTACTCGGGGGCTCCAAGGCGTGTACCGACTCTCTGTACGATACAATGCTGCATAAGCTATCAACCTACCCACTTCTAGAAGATTTAATACTTCAAATAATCGATAGAGCTCATGGGGATTTGCAACTTGACCCTCCTCTCGTATCTGCTCCTCCAAATGATTCAGATGATCTATTCCGGCTTCCAAAAGAGAGGCAGAACGTATCAGCCCGCAGTAATTACTCATAAGATTCTGAGTTGCTGATAGAGACTCTTCCCAACTAGCCCCATATTTGCGAGTCAGAAAGTACTTGGCTGAGCTAAGAACCGAAGAGATCTTGCTCTCCGATTCCTCACCTGGATCCAGTAACGGTGAAGAGCTAATAAACTTCGCTGCGCTATCCGCAGCACGATAACCAAAGGTAAGTGCCCCTGGACATACTGAACGAGATAACGCTCCCACCACATCCCCCGCCGCGAATAAACCGACTAGAGAAGTCTGGGCTTGAGTCCCAATGTCTAGCCCCGATAGTCCCGAACTTTGCTTCGGCTCGTAGACATCCCACTCAACTGGTTGAGTGGCAAAATCGATGCCTTGATCCTCCAGATACCCAAGGTAGGCTGTATTCCCCTCATTAGTAAGAGCCCATTTAATATACTCTATGTTTTCACTAGTTGCACCTCTCAGGTCCATGTAACAAGGCCCTCGTCCCTCGTTGTACTCACGTCGGAATGCCGCTGGATTCTCAACTGTTCTGTCTATAGCTTGCTCACCAGGCTTCTGCCCTAGTGGTAAACCAAAAGAGTTAACAATTCTCCCACCTGGTACGTAAGAACCCCTCCCTGCACGAGCAAAGTTTTTTGGTCCTATATGAAAATTCACAAACTCCATATTCACCAAACGTGCTCCAGCTCGAAAAGCCATGGCTTGCCCATCGCCAGTATCGGAAGGTGGATGAGAAACATTAAAAGGAAGCTGAGTAGGATTAGAATATAATCGATAAGTACCACCAGTAGTTAAGATCACTGCTTTTGCCTTACAAGCGTATACTAGGGGTTCTTTAGTAGAGATTCCTACACATCCAACAACGCGATTTCCTTCTTTAAGTAGCTCGATAGCCATAACTCGTTTAAAAATTTTTACACGTTTACGGACCATTTCATGGGTAAGAATCACCTTAATATCACGGCCAGCAAAATGAATAAAGCTCGGTACACGATGAAGCTTTTTAATAAGACGAAAATTTCCTGCATCATCCCGCATCGGAACTCCAAATCGTTCAAGATCAGCAACTCTTGCACGACTATCATCAACAATGGCCCTGACTAGCTCTGCTTTCGCAAATCCACCTGCTGCATTATGTAGATGGTCTTCAACCATCTCATCTTTCGTAAGCTGTTTTTCATGTATCTCAGGAAGATAGGCCCAGCAATGATCAATACCCGTTGCTGCCCCACCACTTCTACGTGGATTTGCTTTGTCCCACAAGATAACCGAAAGTCCTAGTTCACGTGCTCTTATTGCAGCCATACACCCTGCGATGCCGCCCCCTATTACTAAGACATCCGCTTCTCTTCTCTGAAGTTCCATCTTGTTACTCTTCTATTCTGCATAAGGATAACAATTTTTTTAAAAATTTAACTCTAGATAAAAGCTATACACTATATAGCTCTATAACTCTAATCAGGATTAGTAAAAACAATAAACTATCATTATGCTTTACAAAATTATATAGACATAGTTTATTTGCTAAATATAACTAAATAACTTA
>JAJYZG010000036.1:6541-7885 GCA_021800155.1 bacterium | reverse complement strand
ATTAGTACCTTGTACACTGACAATGCTATTGGTGGTATCGACATTGAGGACCTGTGTGCCTGTTGCATTCTGCACCTGGAAGGCAGTGGTAGAGTTGGTGGCGTTTTGGAAGGTGGCGTTGCCGGTGCTGGAAAAGCTGGCAATAACAGTGTTGTCTGTTTTTATGTTTAGTCCATTATTATCATTGGTACCAAGTATCGCTGTTGTTCCAAAGCTATTGCCGCCTTGTACAAAAGCTGCCCCAGTTCCAGTAGTGCTACAACTCGCAATTAAATTACTGGCATTAAGGCAGAGGGCAGTCGTGCTACTGCTGCCAAGAGTATCCACAGCGACAGTACCGGTGGCCGTAATGTTAACGCCCTGAATATTGCCAATGGAGACTATATCGCCACTAACGTTAACGGTTACTTCAGGAGTGCCATTACTCTCCAGCGCAAGTAAATTGCCACTTGGCGTAGCAGTAGTGTTATTCGCTAAAATTAAAGCCTGACCACTACTTGGTTCACTTGTGTTCTGTAAAATAGTGAGTGCTGAATTGGTGCCACTATTACTAAGGCTTAGCACTCCTCCTGCGCCACTGTTTGTGTTCGTTAATCCCAATAGATTACCGCTAATAGAAGCAGTGGAAGTATCGGCAGCGTTTTTAGCAATATAATTCCCTCCTGTCGCCGGGGCATAGCCAGAACAAACACTGTTGGTTGTGCAAATGGTAGCATTTGCATTTATTGCGGGTAATGACAGGATGTAGTTACCACTAACCGGTGCGACAGGCCCTTGAAGTGTAACTGTATTGCTGTTGCCACTACCCTCAAACACAATTGCACCAGTGTTGGTATTGGCAGTACCAAGTGTTAAGGCACCAGAACCTTGAATTGCTACCGTTCCACTAAAAGTTGATGCCGCGCCAATGGTCTGACCATTATATGTACCGAATCCAGTTATAGTAGGTGCGCTTGAACCAGTAAGTGTGCCGGTAATGGTCGGGTTATTAATGATTCCACTTGCTACATTCAGGCCATTAACTACAGACGAACTTAGATTACCACCAGATATGGTAGCCCCATTAATAGTGCCGCTCGCAGTAATATCTCCAGAATTATCTACCTTTAGTTTACTCGTACCATTAACCTGGAAGTTAAGAAAGTCGGCTGCACTACCAGCACCAGTACTCGGTTCGTTGAGGCCGATGTAGGTACCGCCGTTGGTAGCAGAATTACCACCGCTTATGGCTGAGCCGATCTGAATGAGAGAGGCAGTCGCGCTGTTAGTTGGTGTCCCCGTAATAGCAAGACCAGAACCATTATTAGAAGCAGTTACCAGACCGCTGAAAGATGGGTTGTTGAC
>JAJYZG010000036.1:0-6441 GCA_021800155.1 bacterium | reverse complement strand
ACCAGCACAGTTACCAAGTGTTTCAAGACAGATAGTGTCACTTCCACCGCCGGTGATTGCAGGTAAGGTGTATACAGCAGTACCGGTGCCTGTTGGTGCGGTAGCTGTGATCTCGCTCAGATTAGTATTCGTGGTATTTGCCAGATTGAGAACTCCGGCTACGCTACCGGGGTTGCCGATAGTAATACCGCCACTACCTTGGACGGTGAGACTCTTAGCAATTGTAGTGACGCCATTGAGCGTAACTGCTCCGCTACCTGTAGCAAAAGTACCTGTACCGTTTTGGGCAAAATTGCCGCTGGATTGGCTATAACCGGTAATACCACTTAAAGCACCTGCAGTTGTAACATTAAGCCCACTGGAGACTAGACCAAAAGTTCCGCTGGCATTACCAATCGAAGTACTTGCCGTGCCGGTAACATTAATGTTGGCCAAGCCAGTAATTGTTGCGCCGTTTGTTACAGTAGCACCCCCGCTCAACGTTGAGGCACCAGTTACGCTAAGAGTGCCTCCCAAATTTGTCGTGCCGCTATTAACGCTCAAAGTATTACTCCCTGAAATACTCGTATCACCATTGAGCGTGACTGCACCGGAACCAGAGGTGAAGGCGCCCGAACCATTTTGGACAATGCTACCAGTTATGGCAGCACCGCCTGCAGTTACTGTCAGAGCCCCATCAAACGTAGCGCTACCCGATGCATGAAGGTTTCCATTGATGTCAAGAAGATAGCTGGCATTAGGAGTAGTAGTATTGATACCAACACTTGTACCATTATCGTAAAGCAAGGAATTATCCAATTGATTGGCGGCAGCATTACTAAATACAGGTATATAATACTGTGAGCCGCCGCTTGATGTGACGCTACCTCCGGAACCAACACAGTTTTCTAAGGCAAGTAAACAAACTTGGTCATCGGCAACTGTTGATTGAGGGATTACTACGGTTTCGTTTTGGCTGGTGGCATCTCCTTGCAACTTTACAGTGTAAGTGCTCGACGCGTCAGCTAGGTTTAAATTGCCAGTCGTTGACCCTGGAACACCGAGAGTCAAGCCAGAGCTTCCTTTGACTGTAGCATTACCGGCCGCAGTAATATTGCCACTTGTGTCAACAGTAAAGTTACCACCTGTAACTTCTAGCGACCCCCCCTGTATAAGGGCACTAGTAGTGATGTTGTTTACAGTAGAGATGACACCGAATCCAGCCGTAATGGATCCAGAATCCAAAACACCTGTTTGAGTAATATTTCCCTGAACCTGAGTCGGCAAGCTTTGTGCCATTTCGGGAACTCCGCTATCTGTGGTAATGAGCACGCCGTTATAATCACTGTTGGTAGCCTGAATTGCACCTGTGTTTTCTGCATAAAGTACGCCATTGGCGCCTAGTGAACTAATCGTTAAACCATTAAAACTTGGGTTAGAGGTAGGAGCAATATTTTGTGGCAATGATAGTGTAATATTACCAGTATTTGCAGAGACATTTATCTGATTAGCAGTACCTGTAATGGAAAATACCCCTCCGTTTATTTGGCTAATCACATAACGACCAGCACCGCCATTAGTGACTAGCAAATTAGTTGATCCAGAAGTAAGGCTGACTACTCCAGTATTAGTAATAGCGTTACCGTTAATGCTAATACCGGTACCGGCTGTAAGTGCTGAACTGTTAATGCGCTGTAACCAAGCACTAGCAATAGACAACTGGTTACCTGTAATGCTAAGGTTATTAGCCAAGCCGATAGCGCCGCTACTGTTACCTATTGAAGTAACATCGGTTGGTGATAAATTAATAAATTGTGAGCCATTATAGTAGTAGGGTGTATTGCTCGTTTTGTTGTAGAAGATTTGACCTATTACGGGATTAGTTGGTGTAGAAGTAGGAGTTAAAACGAGTGTATTACTAACTTCAAGTTGCCCATTAACAGCAAGATGATCTGCCTCACCCACCTGCAGTTGCTTATTAGCTTTGACTGAGCCGAGAGGTAAGCTACCAACAGAGTAGTTATTGACAACCTGAGAAGAGTTAGACCCTAATTTGCCTGTTGGTTTAATTAACAGTAGACCAACAAGGCCAATGACAGCGATGATAAGTACTGCTGTACCGGCTACAAGAAGCGCAAGTTTATTGTAGCGAAAGAGCGCCCAGGAGGAAGACCTCGTATCGCTTTCTGTTGCTGTGACAGCCGGCGACACCTCAAGCGAATCAATATCTTGTGGTTCTACGGAGTTAACACCATACTCAGGCTGTACGTTATTGTCCGCAGGTTCCATAGGATTAATTTTTTTCTTTTTTACTTACTTTTGGGTATTATGAACCGTAATTATATTTTATTTCCTGGAGTAACAGATTGCAAGTAAATTGAACAAATAAGTAATGCAATTTGTCAGTTTATCCACAGAAGAACTAGTGAAGAAGAAGGAAAATAATTAAGCCGGCAAGAAAGGTAGTAATTGCGGCTAAACTTAAAACTGAGGCAAGAGTCCGAAAAATTGCAAATTTGGCTAAAGGATTACGACCAACAGATATGATGCTGCCAAAGACAGAGGCATAGGTAGAGACGACCAAAGCTACAATAGCAATCAACGCAACCAGCAACCCAGTTGCTACTCTAAGTGTAGAAACTGTATTACCTGTTAATGATTTTGCCAGTCGTTGTAAGTTGTTAAGACCTGTACTTGAGTTACTCGTAGTGCTGAGGCCAATTGCAATACTGATACGGACGTAGCCTATTTGGACGATACTTTTTTTGTTATTCTTTTGAGTTACTTCCTGCGTTGTTACCCCAGGAGAATTTGTATTAAGAGCTGTTTGTGCCAAGCCAATAGTCTCAAGCCCAGGAGCTGCTCGCATACCAACTCCGTTAAACGGTGAAACGGATATCTGATCACCGACAGCAATGTTGCCATTCAGGTTGCTTGCCAAGACAAGCGCTGTCCCTGTTGTAGCTACTTGTACACTGCTCGGTTGATTGCTAGGATCAACTGCTAATAGCGACTGATCATTTGCAACCGCTACTCCTAGTAATAAGTTATCATTTGAAACATTGGCTGGCTGTACACAATTTGAGCACTTAGGGTCAAGGCTAACGATGCTTCCGTTTGTAATACTACTCGTGCTGGTATAGGCATGAGAAATGTTAGCCGAGGATATAGCATTGACTTTTTGTACTACTAGACCCACTATGGTTAGCCCAATTATTGCTGCAAATAATCTCATGTAGCGTCTGTTACGCATTACGCTTAAGATTATACTCTTTTATCTGTGGTCAATACTGTGGTGCGGTCAAATAGATACATAAAACGATCAAGGCAATTACAGTTGTTCAGACCAATAATTGATCGGCATTAACAGATGTAAATAACTAACAGTGATGTTTTGTTTACATCAATCTACTACTCATCGGGAAATAAATTAACAATTTGATGGTGGAGACACGGGGACTCGAACCCCGGACCCCCTGCTTGCAAAGCAGGTGCTCTAGCCAACTGAGCTATGTCCCCTCTAGCCTTTAATGCATGATCAATTTTATCAAAACACTGAACAAAAAACTAGATAAGAATTCGTTCAGGTTTTCAATACAATAAGAAGAAGATTATTAAACCTGATACAAGTACAGTCAGGATAGCCATCCCAAGCACAATCATCAAACTATGCAGAATACTATTCTTTGCTAACGGATTGCGGCCTATAGCAATAATAGTCCCATATATAGAAGAATAAACTAAAGTAGCGAGTACAAAGAGACCTATTGCGGCTATTATAAGACTAATAATAATGCGGTAGGTTGGTATTACTCTGCCCGTCAAGTTTTCAATAAATTTTTGGAGATCGTTAACTCCAACAACATCACCAGTATTTGTATTAATAGCAATAGTAAGGTTAATATAGCCGACTGATATTTCTTTTATTTTACTGTTCTTTGCAGCAATACGTCGCATAGAAGCCCCAGGGGAATGAGGATTAAAGCCAGATTGAGCAATACCTATGACTTCTTGTCCCGGTGTCGCCTTCATTCCTATACCACTGAACGGTGATACCGATATTAAATCACCGATAGCTATATTACCATTAAGGTTGCTTACTAATGTATCAGCATTACCGTTTGTGGCAACTTGCACCATTCCGGGCGCAGCATCAACCGCTAACAGCGACTGAGTACTCGAAACTGCTACACCGAGTAAGTGGGAACCGTTATTGATGTTAGCCTGCTGAACATAACCAGCGTGCTGAGAATCGAGACTGACAATACTTCCGTTAGTCACCTGGCCAACTGCATGATAGGCATGAGAAATATTGGCAGCAGACGAGGCGCTTACAGGTAGTGTTAGACTCAGTAACCCTTGTAGTGCAAGTAATACGGCTAACCACGATCTGCAACGATCCAGTTTACGCATGTTGCTTTTGATTATAGCATCCGGTTTCTTTAATATTATGGAAGGTTGTGAGAGACTTTGAATTGTATAAAGCGACTTTTTTCGATAAAATACTTCGGTACTTTGCAGTTTGAAACTGTAACTTTAGTCGGATTGGGGCTGTAGCTCAGTTGGTTAGAGCGCGTCACTGATAATGACGAGGTCAGAGGTTCGAGTCCTCTCAGCCCCACCACAACAAATCGTTATATATTATTACTGCTTTAAAAAACTGAGTAGTGCATTCAACGCCAGATAAGTTACAGAAACTGATAGCTTGTCCTTCTTTAAGAAGGAGATATACATCGTCAGTACTGTTTACGATGTATCAAGATCGACCTAGCTCGTGAAAGATTACTCACTTCACTGCTAGTTTTCTCCCTAGAAAGGAGGTAATCCATCCGCACGTTCCCGTACGGATACCTTGTTACGACTTAACCCCAATCATCTCCCCTACCTTAGGACCAGACAAGCTGGCACGTCAGGTATTGGCGACTTTCATGGTTTGACGGGCGGTGATTGCAATCAGGTAATCTCTGTTGCACCCCACTGGACGTGCGCGTCTAACGCATCCAGCGAGTCCACATGTCTTACTAAGCTTCCAGTAATCTACCGCCGTTCTTGTTAAAGCAGATGCAAAAACATCTTTCAACATCAACAAAACCGACAATGATTCTGTAAGCCTACCATGTGGTTTGCTCCTTCCTCCTGCAGGGAATTATTTTTGATATAAATAATCCCAAAATTGCAAAAGTACTACGAACTCAGCTGACTTCCTCGTAACCACACCGATTACACTCGTTACGAGGATCTCCCTGGGTCATTATAAAAACTATTTCCGACATTCTTAAGCGCTCTTTCTAGATGTAACTTCTCTATGGTACACATGCATAGATCGTCACGAGCTTAGTGCTAAAGACTGCCATTCGCATGTAGAGCCCTTCAGACATTTCGTTACCGAAGATGTCCTGCTCGCAGCTAAATCGCTTGCGCGAATAGTGGATTTACACCACTTAGCTTTTATAACTGCCAGGCGCATTTATTTTGTACAAGACCCGGGAACGTATTCACGGTAGTATAGCTGACCTACCATTACTAGCGATTCCGGCTTCAAGCAGGCGAGTTTCAGCCTGCTATCCGAACTGAGACCGGCTTTGATGGGATTTGCTCCGTCTCACGACTTGGCTGCCCTTTGTACCGGCCATTGTAGCGTGTTTGTAGCCCCAGATGTAAGGGAAATACGGACCTGACATCATCCCCTCCTTCCTCCCTGTTACCAGGGCAGTCTAGTTAGAAAAATTCAACTAACTACAAGGGTTGCGCTCGTTGATGGACTTAACCAAACATCTCACGACACGAGCTGACGACGGCCATGCATCACCTGTCACTTGGCTCAATAAAGCACTTTCTACTTTCGTAGAAATTCCAAGGATGTCAAACCTGGGTAAGGTTCTTCGTTTACCATCGAATTAAACAACACGCTCCACCGCTTGTGCGGGTCCCCGTCAATTCCTTTATGTTTTAGTCTTGCGACCGTACTCCACAGGCGGGATGCTTAACGCGTTAGCTTCGCTACGTTCGGGGTCGATACCGAGCACAGCTAGCATCCATCGTTTACGGCGTGGACTACCGGGGTATCTAATCCCGTTCGCTCCCCACGCTTTCGTGCCTTAGTGTCAGGAACAAGCCAGTACCCTGCCTACGCCATCGGTGTTCCTCCTAATATCTACGGATTTCACTCCTACACTAGGAATTCCAGGTACCTCTCTTGTCCTCTAGCTTTGCAGTTCAAATAATGTGTAAGGGGTTGAGCCCCAGGCTTTCACTACTTGCTTACAATGCCACCTACGCAACTCTTTACGCCCAGTAATTCCGGATAACGCTTGGATCCTCCGTATGACCGCGGCTGCTGGCACGGAGTTAGCCGATCCTTATTCATATGCTACCGTCGAAGTCGTCACATATAAAAGCAGTTTACAACCCGAAGGCCTTCGTCCTGCACGCGGCGTTGCTCCATCAGGCTTTCGCCCATTG
>JAJYZG010000035.1 GCA_021800155.1 bacterium | reverse complement strand
ATATAAATGAAACCACCGTGGCTCAGCTGATTTAGGGCTAACTTAGTAAAGGCCGCGATCATTGCAAAAGACATCGCCGCAGATAAAGAACCTGAAGCTGCCCGCCACCTAGGATCCCTAAATCGTTTAACACCCAAAAGCCCGATCGCCATAATTACGATCAGGATGGCGGATGTTACTAGCCATGGCAGCAGAGAATACTTTAGATGTCCAGCTTCCGGTCGGGCCGCAATAAACATACCGCTCATGCCGATTATCATGGCTCCAACCGCTAGCCAATTCTCAAGCGTAATCGGAACTTTAAGGTAACGATTGATTAATAAAAGTAAAAATATTAAGTCCATCGTTAGTAACGGCTCGACTAT
Organism: bacterium; assembly: GCA_021800155.1. Classification (GTDB taxonomy): domain Bacteria; phylum Patescibacteriota; class Saccharimonadia; order Saccharimonadales; family UBA4665; genus JAJZWH01. The sequence continues at coordinate 7,818 of JAJYZG010000035.1, read as the reverse complement.
CACTAATGGCGCTTGCGACAAAGCAACTGCTTGCGCGAAATAAGAACCAATTTGCAAAGCAAAACCAAGGACAAACAACTTACTAACAGCTGTCTTAACGGCTTGACGGCCAGTTATAAGAGCGTTGAGAGCTGGCGCCTTAACTGAAAGTCTCTCTAAAAGAGAAGCACCAGCGTTAAATGCCGCCGAAAACAAACTAGCAATAACGGCTAAAATGATCATTGGCTTAATTATATGTTGGCTGTACTACGTATAACTAACAATTCTTTAAGATAGTGACGTTTAGGCTCGGTTGCGGTACCAATAACGCCAGATCAAGCGATGAATTGGTATAAGCTTTGGTATATCCCTTAATCCGGGTATAAAAGGCACGAGTAGCAGCAACAATGTGGCAGCACCAGTCAGATAGATTGCAATTAAATCAACGTTGACCGATGCGGCAAAACTAGGTATCTGATACCAAAGCGTATAAAGCCAGAGCCAAGGTTGACCGGGATAGCTGCCGGTTTCGTTCATGACGCCCCATTGAGTTCCGTAAAGATGTTCGGATTTGGCGATTGAGCTGAAGTAATTCCCGTCCTCAATAAAGAGTAGCGGTTTAGTATAGTTAGTGCCGTAAAAAGGTTGCTGCGAGAGCAAACTAGCATCGATTGCACCACTTTTAGCCAAAACCAACTCGTTACTCACGATTACCGGAACCGGCCCGTCATTAGCCTTAGGAAGCTTTGGCTGACCGTTAATAAACTTAACGTGTTTAACAGCGGTCAAATAATTCGTGGACCAAACTTTTTGTTGACTGCTGCTCGCTGCTTTATAACGCAGCAAAGCTTTTTGGAGTTTAGGATTCCCCGGCGATACTGATGAAAGTGGTTTTAAAACAAACGTCTTCGCGGCGTTAATCGGCTGATCCACACCCGCTAGTAATTGCCAACTGACGATAATTCGCTGGGTATCATCAGTTGGAGTGTGTCGGCTGTAGGGTGGTCCATAAGTTGCCGTCTCGCTAGTACCAGCTAACTCACTCGCAGTGGTTGCCATAAAATCTGCCGGAGCAAGTTTAGCCCAAGTTGCAATCGTTACCGGAGGTTCATCCGGAGAGGACAATAAACTTGCGAGTGCAAACACTAGCAAGAAAACCACCAACGTCGCAATAGCACCTTCTTTTATGATGTCATAACGCCGGGTTGCGCCCCGCCAGGGAGCCGCCTCGGCAGCTTTTAATGCACGTTTTTGCTCCTTCGTATGCACCTTCTGAATAGGATGCGTAACTCCTCTCACTCTGACTAAAATAATGTGTACGCCTACCAGCGTAAAAAGTATAAGCGGCACCAGGACGATGTGCCAGGTCAACATTTGACCGAAGTTCATAGTATTAAAGACTGAGCCTATACCGGTGGCGTTGATTGCGTCTTTGGCGTTGGTCGAGATCCATTGCGAATCAAAGTTCTGTTGTGATAGATAGCCAGTAAAAGCTTCCAGGATTGACACAGTAAAGGCAGCGGCTCCCGTCATCCAGGTAAGAGCTCGTTTACCTCGCCAGGCGGCCATCCAAAATTTGCCCCACAAATGAATTACCATAAAGGCCATAAACAGTTCTACACTCCATAAATGCATGCTGTTGACAAAGTGACCTAGGTTGCTCTCGTGCCACCAGTTAACGCCACCGATAGCCAGAACGATACCTGAAAGTACCACGACTCCTAAGGCCGCCAATGTTGCAACGCCAAAAACATAGATCCAAGAAGCTACGTATGCCGGTTGCTGGTCAGGCAGCAGTTTGTGTGGAGGAAGTATTCTTACGAAGAAGTTCCTAACCTTAGCGGTCCACATGCCGTTATCTGACTTTAGTGGACGCTCAGGCGCAGGCTCCAAGACCTGCGGTGCCGGTCTGGGGCGCGGAAACGGCAGAAGTATCGCCAGGCCGAAAATAACGATCATGACCAAAATGATAATTAAATTGGCTAGAGATACCGTAAAAATTGACCAGTGAATAAAGTGTTGCTTGGCAGATAAATTAACTAGCGCGCCCACAGCAGCAGAAATCATGTAACTATTTTAACATTAGCTTAATTATTCAGGTGTGATATCTATCAATTGTAATATTATGCGAAAGAGTGTTTAATATGCTAGGGCAGCATCAAAGAACTGCTGCATCCTTTCCAACTTAACGGAGTTCAGTTAGTCTCATGAACGAACAATGTCCACAAAATTTTTCAGCCAATACTAGCGAAGAATACCCTACCATTGCCGCTGCTGTATGTGCAATTTCGGGAATTGATGAGGCATTAAGCTTTTTGCGAGAGGAAGCAGAAGCATTAAGTAAAATTACCACTCCCGATCTTGATACTGAAAAATATGTGGGTCATCTGGTGATTAACCTTGCAAAGGCCGTCAATCCTGCTAGCGCGGCACTCTGGGCACAAGCTATAGGCAAAAGCTGCGGGCACCGGACACCTCCATATCAAGACTGCAAAGCTCACTCTAGCAACCAGACACCCCCATTTAGGCCGCTTAAAGAAACCTCAAGTTGATCCTCGTCAGTCGTCATGTCAATTATACCTTTCTCTGCCGCACTAAACAGTAGAATGGTACGCTTGTTATCTAAGTCTGACGGTCTTAAACTGATCTTGACGTCGTGATCGTTGAAATTAACGGCCGCTAGATAATTATTGCTCCCTGAGCTAAAACGCCACGACATTGTTTGGGGACTGCTGTGACTATAGCCTATAATATTAAATGCGTTAATAGGTAATGTGCGGCGGCGCAGGGCAAACAGTTTTACATAATAGTCCTTGATTTGTTCATCGTCTGGCTCCATATGATCGCGTGCTAACTGAACTGGAGTACGGAACCGACGTCCGTTTAGCTGACCGTCATAATATAAATGAGCACCAGGTGTCGTAACCATCAATAAGGCTGCCAGGCTTAATGCTTGAAAGTCAAATATTGAAGCCGAACGTTTTTCATCATGATTCTCAATAAAACGGACTAATCTAAGCTGTTCCTTTAACGGTGCCACAAGCAACTGAATGAGACCAAAAATATCACGGTCGGCCAAATGATCCAACCAGGTTTTGTCATAACAATAATCAAAACCGAGCGACATTAGTTCGGCATGAGTATCCCAGTATGCCTCACCCAGGAAACAAAAGTCAGGCGTGGTCCTCTTAACGATAGAGATCAGCTCGCCCCAGTATTCGTTTGATGGGGTCTGTCCGGCTCGTTCGCCCCAAGTGAAAGCAAAAACCCTGCTTAGCGCCAACATGGCCATATCACAACGCACCCCATCGCACATTAACGCCAGGCGTTTCAGTATGTGAGCTGCTTCTTGACGCAGGCTATCGTTAAATATATTAATCTGTGCCACATCAACCCACGGTTTCAGGTTGGGATCTCGGCCGTAAGCAAAAACCCGCCCGTTTACTTCCATAAAATCATCTGGCAGATTATTCAAGTCGTCCGATGAGCCGGAAATAAAATATTCAGGATGGTTAAAAATCCAGGGATGATCAAACGCAACATGGTTTGGCACAAAATCTAGCAACAATTTCAACCCACGCGCATTCAGTTCTCGTCTGGCTCGCACCAAACCGCTGTTGCCGCCAAACCTGTTATCGGCCCTATAATTCTTTATACTGTAAGCTGAGCCGATTAAATCATACTGATAGTTTATATCGGGGAGAAACTGTTTAAGTTCATCTAGGAATAAAGTATCCCCTAAATTTATATTTACCGCCGCCGGGCTCCGTTCCCATACGCCCATCAGCCAGACTGCGTTAAAATTAAGCTCCTTGATCATATCCCATTCTGCCGGTGGAACATTATTAAGAGTAACTGGGTAGCCATAGTGAAGGCTTAAACGATTCAGCCAACTAGCCGTATTGATCTCATAAATCTCCACTATTGGTGCTCCACGCTAAAACTGGCATTATCGCTTCCAATACTTGAAGTTGCAGCTACTGTCTGGTTACTGCTATTAACCATGTCAATGCTATAGGCTTTAGATTCGGTCAGATTTTGCGCAACATTACTATCGAGTGTAGACGCTTGCGTAAAGTCTACCGTACCAAAGTTATCAAGCGGCAGTAAATTGCCTTGAGTGTCGCTCGGGTCCTCTTCGATCCATTCAGCGCTAGAGAGACTGGAATTATATGCAACATTAATCGAAAAGGTCTGGTTAGATGTAGTATCCGTGATGCTCAAATTCCACTCACCAGTCGTCGTTTGATTGACGGCAGCTTGAATAGTATCCCCGCTACTAATATGCATCGATGAGATGGTAATCGCACTATCTGGCAACATTTCATAAAATGCCGCCGAGGTAACCTGCCCGTTGGCCGAGACTGTATCATCAGTGCCAATCTGAATCAAATCAGAAGTAGTGATGCCACCGATACCAATCCAGGTTGCATCGGCTGATGTAGACGATCCGTTACCGGTCGGCGATGGAACAACCCAAGATGCACTTACTTGGGTATAGCTACCGCCATGCGCAAAATAACCCGACCAATTGGATGATGAGTAATCAGCGGGTGGATAACTTATAGTCGTCGAGGTGCTACTGGAACTACCGCTAGTAGTGGTTGAAGAACCGCTACTGGAACCTGTGCTGCTTGGGGTGGGAGAAAAGTTAGATACGCTGCTACTTGGTATAGGTTTAATGACAGGCTTGGGTTTGGGTGGTGGCGGTGGTGGTGGAGGAGGAGAGGGCGCAGGAGCCGGACTCGGCTGAGGTGTTTTAGGGATAGAAGTAACGGTGGGAATTTTATTTTTAGGAGTTAACAGTGGAAGCTTGGGAATGGTCGGAGTGTGCAATGATTGAGCAGGACGGGTAATGATTTTGTTTACTTGTGGCAAAAATACTTCAAAGACCAATGCGGCAAGTATAACCAGGCCAACACCTGGGACTAAACTGCGGGCTGGACGCACTAGCCGCAAAAAACGTCGTTTGATAAATACGGGCATGTTTGTTTTGGTGCGAACAGATAGATTGTAACATAATTTTAGTTTTTCCGCTTGTGCTTTATGGTTTAAGCAACCAGGGCAACCCTTAGGCTATCTAAAATGGCCAACGCCCCTATCAGAAGTGGCAGAACCTGCCTGAAAGAAGCCTGGTGAGCTAGCGTGACTTTAAGACGATTATTGGCCTCTCTAGTACCGTCCAACTCCAGATCAACACTCGAGATGTCATAGTCTTCACTCGGTCGGGGCTGAATTTGCGCTAGGGCTTTTATAAAACTATTGGTTGAGATATCGTCGACATCAAGGTCAAGCATCTCAAGCAGTTTAACCGTTAGCTCGTATATTTCAGGTTCAATTGTTTTGTCATTTAACAAACTCTCTTCGTTGTTTAAAACTGCTTGGCTTAATTCGCTCACCAGCTCTGCCACTTCTCTCTGAGTGTCGGGCTCAACCAGCTCACTCAAGGCTCGCGCAACTTCAGCGACATATTGAGTATCAATATCTTCTTGAAAATCATCGACAAGCTCGTTGTCGTATGTTGCAGCATCATCTTTTTCTGCCAAGGACGTCTCGTTGACAGCATCAACCAACGCCATTAAGTCATTGGCTAGTTCTTCGCAGACTAGCGCGGATTCAAATTGTTCGGTGGCTTCATTGACAAAGCCGAGTGGTACATCTAGGTTGAGTTCAGCAACATTTATATCGGTCTCGGCAACTGCGTCTTGCGAATCTAGCTTTATGAATGTATCATCAAATACTTCTGGTTCTATGGATGCTGCCGCCAATTCGGAAAAAGGTTCTTCGCTGATACTAAAAGCATTCGTCTCGGCGGTAAACTCAGACTCTGCACTCATCACAGCGAGAGCCTCAGGTTCTCCAATCATAGACATATCTTGGCTAATGTCAGCTTCCGGAGCAGGAGATTGTACATTATCAGAAGTAAATCCAACATCTTCCGGAGCTGGTATGATGAAATCCGCAGCACGTATATTTAAGTCCTCTTGTATCGCTTTGGGCTGGCTGGTATTTGCTGGAGCCTCCAAGACCGAAGCTGCGAGCTTTTCTGCCACTACTTCTATAGTCTGAAGTGATGCGAACAACGGGCTACTAGGTTGTTCAGCCGGATTTATAGATGATTCTTTCGGTTCAATGACCTTAGGCAGCTGTTCCTGCATGGGCTTATCTACTGGCTGTGACGGTATATGTTTAACATCCCTGGTTATAGTTTCAGTGACAGGTTTCTGTGGGTCATCCCCGGTTATAGGTTCAATGACAGGCTTCTGAGCGTCAACCCCGGTTATAGGTTCAATGACAGGCTTCTGAGCGTCAACCCCGGTTATAGTGTCGATGACAGACCTCTGTGGATCATCCTCGGCTATAGGTTCAATGACAGGCTTCTGAGCGTCAACCCCGGTTATAGTTTCAGCAACAGGCTTCCGCGCGACATGCTCGGTTATAGTGTCAATGACAGGCTTCTGTGGATCATCCCCGGTTTTGGTTTCAGCGACAGGCTTCTGTGAATCATCCCCGGTTTTGGTTTCAGCGACAGGCTTCTGTGAATCATCCCCGGTTTTGGTTTCAGCAACAGGCTTCTGTGAGTCATCATTGTTTTTTCGCATGCTTCGTTGCCCGTTTATCAAGGTACTAAACAGTGACTCACCAATCTTACGGGCTTCTTCCAGCTTGGACTCTTCCGGCAAACCTTCGGTCATATTCTCGACCACTCCGTTAACCATGTTGCGAAAAGGCGCACACATTTGCAGTGCTTCAGCATATGACTTAACTGCAACCTCTCTGCCATCTGGGTGGACCCAAACGAATGCCTGATTTTCCACCGGGCCCATATCGGTAGCTCTCAACTTAACCTTCCATTTAGTCCAACATGCCCTTGAGGTGTTCGCCAAATTGGACCATTATTGCAGCTTTTGCCACTTGTTGTTCAAAGCTTCCGGGTGTGGCTGCATTGAACCCGCGCACAAGCGCTTCAGCTCCTTTACACAACTGCCCAAAATCCTCGAAATTAATGTCTTGGCCTGGTATCTTCTGTCCGATTAACCTCTGATAGTCTGGATTGAGGCCTATTAGAAATTCGGTGGCCTCCTCTGGTCTTAGCCCTTCATTTTTTTCTATTTCACCCATACTAGAAATAAGCTTAACATGACTGGATAGTAAACTCTAGACTATACATAGCTTGTCCTTGACAAAATTACAGCTTTCCATTGATAAAATATTGAGCATAGCAAAACATTTGTTTGGCATACCCGGCAAGCTAAATTATACAAGGAGTTCTTTCCCCCGGTTCACGAGCGCAATAAGTCTTACCTATGTTACTTAGCCAGAAATCCATGCTATCGCAGACCCAAAGTATTACTAAACGTTACTCTGCACAGGGCAGCTTGGAACATTATCGTCCATTTGCCAGAGTTCAGTCACCGGGGGCGATCTGGATGACGATCACTAATAGAGCGCTCCCGCGCGGATCGGGATTGATGTACTGCATACCGGTCCGGATGGGATCTGGTTGGTGTGCAGCCGCCTGATTCTATACCGAACCCATAAAATCCAAAGATGTCCGCAGGATTAATCACGGCACTTGTCATTGGCTGAGGTCAGTCAAAAATCCAGTTTCAGCAGCGCAGGCATGCTGCTGGCACTCAGTGTAGGCAGTGATTTAGGCCTGCAATGTCAGATTAAGCAGTCATTAGCAATCAGGCTCAGTGGCGACTATCCCCTCAAAGCAAGTAAACAGGGTTAATCATTATAGGGATATTGTCCTAATGCCCCACGTTTTTCAAGATTTTTGTAAAAATCACTGTTTAAAACATATGCTACTCTGGTTTCGTTGAGTCCTGAAGA
>JAJYZG010000034.1 GCA_021800155.1 bacterium | reverse complement strand
TGCTCTCCAAATTCACTACTACAACACTAGACGTATACACACAGCTTTAAAAACTACGCCCGCTGCCTACGCTAAAGCACTACAGAAAAGTCCAGACAAGTCGTTCATTAAAAAGGTAGCTTGACAAACCGCTGGTAAACTTTTGCTAAACGGTTTTAATGTATTTAAAGGCGCAATTGATGATGGCATAGATTTAATTGCTATTAAGGATAATGGTGTTTATAAAATACAAGTGAAAACCTGCCAAGATTTAGGAGGATATGATACTGGGAGATTTAAAATAAGCGTAAACTTATCTACCCTAACTTCACACGACCCAAGTAATACTTTCATTGTCATAGTAGTACATTATTTAAACCAACAGATTTCCTTAGATAATGCCGGGAATCATAACGTATACGACCAAGCTTTTATTATTTTACCCTCACAAAAGTTATTTGACTTTATTGGTAGACGATCTGGGAAAGTAACAGTAGCAGTCTGGTGTTCTTTGCCTTACCCTAACATATGGGAGGATGAAGGTTGGATATTTAAACTCAGGTTCGGTGGTAGAGATTTAATTGCTGACGAATACGTTTTCCACTCATTTGAGCAGATTACTGACCCACAATAGTCTATAAGGACGTAATAATCTCTTAGGAAAAATTATTTCATAAGGTTATTATCATTTCCTATTGGCGCTACATGTTTTCTTGAGTTTCTAAAATCCTGATTATTAAGATTCGGTTTTATTACTTCTCTATGTCTGTTTCGATTACTGCTACTTTCTTCAAACTCATTCGCATATTTCTCTCTAGACATATCAATAACTTTTTTAGCCACAATATCGCTACCTTTTTTATCCAAAAGTACTGTTTCCCCCGACACTGGTTCCTGTGGTTTTATAGCCATTATCCTAGCATAGAAATTGTATGCCTCCAGATTGGATAGTTCTCCTGTGTCTATTGAAGGGCTAAATAGTGGCAATAGCAACTTCTCGTCCTGTGTACTTCCTGTCCTAAAACAAATTACTGTTCCAACATTAGCTAGTATTACTTCGGTAAGTCTTTTGTCCTGCTGCTGAGCCGTGGTTTGCTCGGCAATAGTCAGGAACAGCTTATACTTCCTCGCTTCAGATAGCACCTGGCTAAAAGAACTGGTAGCTAGGTTTTGAAACTCATCAACATAAAGATAGAAGGGAGTCCTATCATCCTTGTTTATTCTTGATCGTCTAAGCGCAGCCAGTTGCAGCTTAGTAAGCACGCTAGTACCAAGCAGGGCAGAAGTATCCTCGCCAATCTTTCCTTTAGGAAAGTTACATATCAATATCTTCTTGTTTTGGATAATATCGTCAAAATCTATAGTTGAAACCGGCTGCTCCAATATCCGTCTGGTTACTACGGACCGACTGAACCTTCCAAGCTTAGCATTAACACCGCTACTCATTTTTACCTTTTGATAGTCACCGGCACTGTTAAATTCACCTTTCCAGAAGTCAATTAGATCTTCATCCTCCAACTGGCTCACTATGCTCCGGCGAAACTTAGTATTAGTTAATAACTTATACACAGTAAATAACGTTGCATCCGGAACAGTGAAGGCCGTATGAATGGCATTCCTAAGAAAATGCTCTATCCGATGGCCGCCGCTATCATCTTCAGAAAATATCTTGCGAAAAACCGAGACTATTGATTCAGTAATGAAGTCTTGTTCTATTAATAGATCATCTTTATCCAGACCCTTGGGCTGTTCAAGCAGGTTTAAGCCAATTGGATGCGAAATATCCCTGGGATTAAAGTAGATAACATCCTTAACCCGGCTTTTTGGTATATATCTAAGTAGCGACTCGGCCAGATCTCCATGAGGGTCGATAACAGCCACTCCTTTTCCGGCCTTAATATCCTGGACTATGGCATACTCCAGCATAGTCGTTTTACCATTGCCAGTCCCTCCAAGAATATATACATGTCTTTCCCGCTCTGCCGCAGTAAGTCCTAACGGCGTCTCGCTTCCATGATGCTTATTGACGCCAAGTATCACATCATAGCCTTTTGTATCCGCATATTCTTTCCTCTCTACGGGCGATGGCAACGTGCGGCTATGACTGCGGACTAAGCCCTCGGTATTAATGTTTTGGCCGTAAGGAAAGTGGTAAAGCGAGGCTACTTCCGAAACCGACAATACGGAAGCTTGTTTCAAGGAAGGTCCGTGATCACGGTAAAACAATCTATCCCAAAGTTTATCGGCATTTTTCTTAGGCACCAGCGATCGCCTAGCTACTAAACCTTGGTAACCTGGAACATGAAACGCCCCCAGTGCCGCCCGTAGTCCGGAAGATATCTGCCGTATGCGTTCTTCGTCATTGCTTGCTACCAGTGTTCTAATACTTGCCTGAAACAATGGCTGAGATAGCTTCTCATTAAACGAAGACTCCAGCGCCATAACGGCAGGTGACTTTGTAGCACTATGGTGGGCATGATAATCCCCCGATCCCGATGCTTCACTAATAACTACCGCGGCAAAACGCAAAGGTAAGAGTGCGATCTTAACAAAAGTTAAGAAATAATTAAGAAACGTATGGCTGCGCAATTTAGATAGCCCTGGATCTTTACCCAGGATAAGCCGGTTCCGGATTCTATTTGCCTGACTGGATATACAAGGCGAAACTACCATTTGGTATGCTACCAGTTCCCCGTTCTCCAGTTTGGTCATTGATCCTGTGAGGTATGCGATCGGATCTTTTTGGGACAGCGAATCATGCGATGCCAAAGGATATGCGAAATGTCTTGCCTGTTTGTAGTCAGTAACTGAAATTGATGTATTGGAAGACAGTGACTTCAGCGGATCCTTAACTACGCTAAAACGAACATCCGGCAAGTAAGCTGCCAGTTGCTGTTGGAAAGACTCCCTATCCGTATCGTCCAGCTGGACCATAAAGCGGATGCCTTCCCTTCTGGTAGCGACCACTTCAAATGAGAATATCCGGCTACGACCTAAGATTTTGTCCTTAAGAGTTATTGATCTTCCAAGATTGTATAAAACTGAGAACAGATGTTCTGTTGCATCAGGTGATTTTCTCGAAGTAACCGGTGGTGTGAGTTCCAATAAAACTGTTTTTCGATTTGCCCGGTATTTTTGATTGTAGTATCGGCGGAAAAAATCCGCACAAACAAACACTACTATGGTTAGACATATATAGAGGATTATCCAGTTTAGTGACGACATTACACATCCTAACTGTTAAATTGCCTCTGTTTGTTTGATTGTAAAGTAACAGGTAAAATTATTTGCCGCAAGCTTAAATATTCAATATTTGGCGCTCATAAGATGTATTATTAACTTTTAGATATGGGTTTTCATTTTACAGCAACAGAGATTGCATTAATAGGAGCGACATCAGGGCCGATATCACTGATATTGGGAATTTTTAACGCACTCGGCAATAGGGTTAAACTAATCGTTGAAGAAGCGGATTTAAGTTTTGTAAATAACCCAGATGGATATAGAAATAAAAGCGTAGAACAGTTAAAAAGGTACAGTTTACAAATTAGAGTAGATTTTGGGATGTCTAATAGAAGAGCCGGGACCGGATCTTTCGAAAGGCCTAGGCTAAGGATAAGGCTTGATAATAAGCATATAATTGTTAAACCTTCTTATCATAATCGAGATAAATCATTTTCAATAAATCCTCACGGCAGGGTCGATGATGTACTTATATACGAACTATTCGCAAAAGATATAAAACTATTTGTTAATAACATGGAATCGGCAGAATATTTCTTGATATATAGGGATCATAAAGGCAAAGAAAAATACTATAAGATCAATAATGTTAAACAATGGGTTTAATATGAATGATCATCTTTCCTTAATTTCAAAATTTGTAGATAAAAAATCTCTAATGGCTATTGTTATGTTCACGCAATCTGTTATAGCTGCAGAAGAAGCATTTATTCAGTTTGAGAGCATTAGGAATAATAAAACTATCCCAGCGCCAACTAAAGCAATGAGGTCATTAGCTTATGCTAGATACTTTTGCGAAGCTTGTGGGTGGTGTGCATTAGCGTTAAGGCGGCTGAGACACGATGACGAAAAACATTTCTCAGGGGTATTGCTCGATAACAAAAAACACATTGATAGTTTATATAACGTTAGAATCGAGGTTAATCATAAATATAATGAAGAATTAATAGATGCTTATGTAAATTCGAATTATGACAACCAACGTCATCAAAAAAACTTAGCATTCAACTATTCAATTGCTCCCGAAGGAGTCGGTTTTAGGATTGGGACATTAGAAATCAGCATGGTTTCACAACTTGCAAGCATGAAAAAAATTGAAACCGATCTTCTAGGATTAAACCAGTAGTTTTACGGGTATATCAAAGATGATAGATCTGTGGGGCTATAATGACTGTATGATCGATCCTGCTCAAGAAAAACGAAAATTAACTGGGGTTCAGTCCGGCGTTGCCGGCGAATACTATGTAGCTGCAGAGCTATCCGCTAGAGGTTATACAGCTTCAATAACACTAAGAAACACCAGAGGCATAGACATTGTTTGCAGCAATGCAGATGCTTCCAAGTCTGTAGCTATTCAAGTCAAAACAAGACGACAGAAAGCCAGGACCTGGATGCTTGATCAAAAAGTTGAAGATTACTATGCTGATAACCTCTTCTATGTATTTGTCACATTGAATGATTTAAAACAGCCCCCTGACTATTTTATAGTCCCAAGCATAGTAGTAGCCAAATATGTTAAGACAACTCACCAAGAATGGCTAGATACACCGGGGAGAGGTGGGATAAAGCACAACGATACATCAGTTCGGAAGTTTCGTGATGCAGATGAACAATATATGGGTAGATGGGACTTATTGGGCCTATAGAATGAACAGTCGCTACTTACAAGAACGACAATATTACGAAGATACCTATGACCGTCAAACCGTAGAAGAAGCGCGTCGCTGCATGGACCGTTATAAAAAAGCTTGTACAGAGTTCGAGAAAAAATTACCTAAAAACGACAATATAAATCGTACTGGTAATGCAATCTTATTAAACATACTATACATGCAAGTTGTCGGTAACGAGCTGCTGTACCGCTATGAAAACCGTGACAGTAATATTGCTAAACGAATAGAGATAGACAGGGCAAAAGATAAACGACTCAGCGACTCCAGACTTACAGATGAGCCATATTGTCAACACTGCAGTAAACAAGGGTTGAGAATTATAGATAAGATGCTTCTTTACAAAGATAAATATGATCCAAATATGCCCGAGGAAGTACTGTTTATGCTTAGATGTCCACACTGCAAAAAAAGAAGTGCATTTTGGGAAGACGGAAACGAATGGAAATCATCCCCTACCCTATGCCCTAAATGCCAGACCGAAATGGATTATAAAACTTCAGAAACAAAGAAAGTCCTCATTTTCACTTATACTTGCCCATCTTGTAGTCATAGTTACGAAGACAAAACTACAAAAGCTCACAACAAGGAGAAAACCGATCCTAATTATAATAAGGATCGAGCCCATTTTTGCTTGTTAGATAATGAGTTTCGAAACAGACTTGTTAAAAGCCGACACAATATAGAAGAGATGGCCAAAGTCGGAAAAGAGTACATTGAAAAAGAAGCCGAAAAGCCTATATATGATGCAATTCAGAAAATGAAAAGGCCGAAGATAGCTGAATTAGCGATACTACTTAGCCCTGAACTTGAAAAAGCCGGTTTTATTGAATTTAGACTAGATAAGCCAGAGGTCGGAAAAGATGTGATTATAGGATTCAGTTGCCTGGATAATAAAAGCGAAAGAAACGATTATGATAGTGAAAGGATACTGAAAAAAACTATCAAGAAAGTTTTGTCCGATACCAATTGGAGACTTATGAGCGACGGGATTCATTACAGGCTTGGGTATCTAAGTGGAAGGATTAGGGCATATGAACGAGAGGAAGAGCTGAAGGATCTAGTCCGTAAAACAAAATAATGGAAATCAGTATCTAGTTCAAATCGCGGTACTCCGACTTACCGGTTACCTTAATTCTTGCCTTTAGATGACCCAAACCCTTAAGGTGTGCGGTAAGTGAAAACATTTTGGGAAAGCGCTTATTAAGCCATTGATTATATGGGTTATCATCTTCCCTAACATCATCTAAGTGATGTGGTATGTGATGATGGTTTAGAATGTATGGGACTATTCCTGAAGTTATATGGAAACTTATGAGTAACAATACGATAAATGAGTATAGTCGTTTCATTTGTTTAATATCTTGACTGATAAGTAAAATTCAAATTATTCCTCAAAAGCACGCCTAATACCATCTTTATCAAGACTAGGTTGCTTCATGGCTTTATTATATACTTATGACCCCAACATTTTCCGAAAAGGACCCTGCTACAAAAAAGTACCTAACTCATTATAACTACGCAAAATGTATGGTCGGAATGATGCACGGGCTAACCATTAATGTGCCTATTAATAAAGCGGCAACAGTTAATGTAGGCGAGGTTCAAAGGTTTGCAAAATTAGCAAAACTAACTAATCAAAGCATTCGAGGCGAGGTGGCGAGTTGTGACCTCGCGGCAGACTACGTCCAAGTAGTTGCGCCATGGATCACTGTTAAGTGTTATTATAGAATCTATTATCTTGAGTCCATCCTTATACACCTGTCATCAGGAACACCAAAAGTTTTTACCAACGGTGGGCACACATATGCGAGAAACACGATCAGGACATACTGCAAAAACGGTTATATACAATCCAGGTTACAATATGCAGAAGCTGTTGTAAAAACAGAAGATGCACTGGCCCATAGAATAACGTCAGGTATGAACATAAGAGCACGTTACTATCTATCCGAGGACTGCGTTAAGTCCGTTAGACATAAAATTGCACAGTACGGAGTTGATAACTGGAAGAAGAACCAAAAGTATAAAAACTATAGATCAAATGAAGCAAAGTTAGCCCTAGCTTCATATAGCTCTAAGAATGAGGTGTCACTGTTTGACTACTATTATCTGAGATTAAAAGCAAACTATAGAGACGCGGATTTTCTCGATTTCAGCCTAATTACTTCTAATGACGGCGTTGAGTTTATAAAAATGCTTAAAGCTGCTACGGATAAATATTGTCGGGCTTTAGAGGCTTCAATAGTTTCGCAGTTGGCAACACGAAACTTCTAACATCAAACGCAACCGTTAGAATAAATTCATAATATTAAATCTAGGAGGATTTAACTATGAAGCACCTAACGGCTGCGCAACGAGGTAGTATTGAAACACTACTCCAAGAACAGTATACAAATAAACAGATAGCTAAGAGACTAGGAAAAGACCCTAGCACTATTAGCCGAGAGATTAAGAAGGGTTTAGACGGCAATGGTAACTACCACTCTTGGGTAGCCCAGGTAGCCTATGAAACCAACCGTAAACGCTGTAAACAAATACCGAAGCTAGATCATCCGGCGAATCATCGTCTCAGGAGTGCCATTGTTAGCTGTATCCAAAAAGGTTGGGACCCAGCCCAAACAGCTGGCCGGTTACATGATGACCCAGCCTGGAAAGATCTACCGGCCTACGTCTGCGCTGAAACCATCTACCACTGGATATATACCAGTGTCTATGCCGTTGCCGAGAAGCTGTACCAATATTTACGCTATGGCAAGAAGAAGCGATCTAAACAAAAGAGTAGATCGTCCCAGAGGAGTAAGATACCTAACCGGGTATCCATCCATGAGCGGCCAGATATTGTAGATGAGAAAAGCCGAGTTGGTGATTGGGAGGGTGACAGTGTCGTCTATACCCACAAACATGCCATTAATACCGTTAATGAGCGGGTCAGTAGTCTGGTGGCGTTTACCAAGCTAACCAGGAAGACAGCTTTGCTAACAGCCGAAGCGATCATTACCAAACTAAGTCAATATATTGCCTATACTATTACTTTTGACAATGGCAGTGAATTTACCCAGCATGGGCTGATTGCTGAGGCACTCGGTATACCCGTCTACTTTGCAGATCCTTACTCTAGTTGGCAGCGTGGGGCCAATGAGAACAGTAACCGACAACTAAGAGCCTACCTGCCGAAGCGTAGCGACATACGGGATCTAACCCAAAAAGAACTAGATAACATTGCTTGGGAGCTAAACAACAAGCCAAGAAAACGGCTACACTGGCATACGCCACAGGAAGTTTATGATTGGTGTTTGCAGAACCCTGACAAACAGCTAGACTTAACGCAGGTTGCGTTTGGTTCTAGAATTTAGG
>JAJYZG010000033.1 GCA_021800155.1 bacterium | reverse complement strand
GTAGCCTACAACGGCTACGTCTACGAGATCGGAGGGGATGCCAGCGGCATTACCGCCACCGTCGACTACGCCCCGATCAACGCTAACGGCACCCTGGGATCCTGGACCGCCACTACCAGCCTGCTGACGGCCACGTACCTCGCCACCTCCGTGGCCTACAACGGCTATGTCTACGAGATCGGAGGGGCTCTCAGCGGCGTCGCCATCGCCACCGTCGACTACGCCCCGATCAATGCCAATGGCACGCTTGGCGCTTGGACCGCCACCACCAGCCTGCCGGCGGCCACCTACGTCGCCACCTCCGTGGCCTACAACGGCTATGTCTACGAGATCGGAGGGGATGCCAGCGGCATTACCGGCATCGTCGACTACGCCACGATCAACTCTAACGGC
Organism: bacterium; assembly: GCA_021800155.1. GTDB lineage: Bacteria > Patescibacteriota > Saccharimonadia > Saccharimonadales > UBA4665 > JAJZWH01. Next base: position 8,063 of record JAJYZG010000033.1, on the reverse strand, counting down.
ACCCTGAGATCGTGGACCGCTACCACCAGCCTGCCGGCAACCAAGAATGCCACCTCCGTGGCCTACAACGGCTACGTCTACGAGATCGGGGGATACAATGTCAGCATCTTCGCCACCGTCTACTACGCCCCCATAGATCCAGCTGGTGTTATAGGGGGCTGGGGGGCGACCGGCAGCCTGCCGGCGGCCACCGCCGGCGCTACCTCGGTCGCCTACAACGGCTACGTCTACGAGATCGGAGGGTATACCAGCGCCGCCACCACCACCGTCGACTATGCCCCGATCAATTCAAACGGCACCCTGGGATCGTGGACCGCCACCACCAGCCTGCCCACGGCCACGTACGCCGCCACCTCCGTGGCCTACAACGGCTACGTCTATGAGATCGGCGGCTACACCGGCAGCGGCATCACTGCCACTGTCGACTACGCCCCGATCAACTCTAACGGCACCCTGGGATCGTGGACCGCCACCACCAGCCTGCCCACGGCCACTCGCATAGCCACCTCCGTGGCCTACAACGGCTACGTCTACGAGATCGGCGGGAGTGCCGCCGGCACTCCCGCCACCGTCGACTATGCCCCGATCAATTCAAACGGCACCCTGGGATCGTGGAGCGCTACCACCAGCCTGCCCACGGCCACGTACGCCGCCACCTCCGTGGCCTACAACGGCTACGTCTACGAGATCGGAGGGTATACCAGCGCCGCCACCGCCACCGTCGACTATGCCCCGATCAACGCTAACGGTACCCTGGGATCGTGGACAGCTACCACCAGCCTGCCGGCGGCCACCTACTACGCCACCTCGGTCGCCTACAACGGCTACGTCTACGAGATCGGAGGGTATACCAGCGCCGCCACCGCCACCGTCGACTATGCCCCGATCAACGCTAACGGCACCCTGGGATCCTGGAGCGCTACCACCAGCCTGCCCACGGCCACCTACTACGCCACCTCGGTCGCCTACAACGGCTACGTCTACGAGATCGGTGGCTACTACGGTAGTAGCGACTTCGCCACCGTCGACTATGCCCCGATCAACTCTAACGGCACCCTGGGATCCTGGACAGCCACCACCAGCCTGCCCACGGCCACTCGCTTAGCCACCTCCGTGGCCTACAACGGCTACGTCTATGAGATCGGCGGCTACACCGGCAGCGGCATCACTGCCACTGTCGACTACGCCCCGATCAACTCTAACGGCACCCTGGGATCGTGGACCGCCACCACCAGCCTGCCCACGGCCACTCGCTTAGCCACCTCCGTGGCCTACAACGGCTACGTCTACGAGATCGGCGGGAGTGCCGGCGGCACCACCACCACCGTCGACTATGCCCCGATCAACTCTAACGGCACCCTGGGCTCGTGGACCGCCACCACCAGCCTGCCCACGGCCACTCACTTTGCCACCTCCGTGGCCTACAACGGCTACGTCTATGAGATCGGCGGATGTGCAAGCACCTGTCCAACCGCCACCGTCGATTACGCCAGCCTGCAGTCCATCCCCCGGGTCGGTCAGTACTCGATGCTGGTTGATCTCAGCGGGTCGCCAATTGAGGATCCGACTCCGATCGAACTTCTCAGCAACCTCGGCAACACCGGCAACCCCGGTATTCCCGGTCAGGTGGCCGGAGCTGGCCTCGGGGGTGTCACAGTGCAGTACAAGTTTGCCTCCAACTCCTGCACAACTTTCAACAATCCAAATTTGATCAGTGCCGGTCCGTCTTTCGCTACTCCCCAAAAGTTCAGCTACACCACGGACGGCTGCGGTAACTCAACCTCGCAAGCCAGATATGTCTGGCTTCGCTTCACCATTGACGATTCCCAAACCGCCACCTTTCCGGATATAAACGGCAACCACACGACGATAACGAGGATGGAACTGTATTATCACCCGGCGGCTAACGGCAGGCTGCACGGGGGCGCTACCTTCAGCAACGGCTCTTTGCAATCACTCGATGCTCCGCCCACGCCGGGTACACTGTGACTCCTGGGGGCAACTCGCAACCAGTCGAGCTGCGAGCTGTTGAGCGCCGACTCCGATTCGGTCACTCGATGACGTGATGACAGCAGCCCGACTAGCCGCGGCGGGTCGAGTCGGAAGGGGGCCGGGCGAGAACCAAGAAGCCATCGGGTATCCGGGTGACCAGATCCGGAGAGTCACACCCTTCCCCAATGCTGAGGATGGAAAATCCGCCGTCCGTGAGGGAGGTGGATGTGCTCACATGGCATGGCCCAACGCCCACCCGCCAGGAAGTCAGCCTGGCGAGCTCAAGTCAGCAGTGGCTGGCTTCTGTTCGGAACCACCAGTCTGCCCACCGAGTCGACTTGACCACTGCCGCCCGACAAAACCGGCTCTCTTTCCCGAGGAGCTGGCTGGTCGTGATAATCGGGCAGCTCTTCAAGGGAATCGTAAAGTGGATCGTCAAGACGGCTTTAAGGGATGCAGCCGCAGACTTTGGAATCAATCTGACCCAGGCTGAGCTCGACGTACTCGCCGCCCTCGCTGTCGACGCGCTTCTGGCGGCGTGAACCGCATTCCTCGCCGTAGGCGCCCAAGAGTGTGCTGGTGTTCTGCCACGTTCGTTTGCGACGCGCAATCTAGTACTCCGATTCGGAGGGCGCTAACTCCAAGCTTCACGCTGGAGAGTCGTTATAACGTCCATTAGGATCACGGAGCGGAGTACCCCTACTCCGCAGGTAGCGCCAGACGGTACTAGCATCCACTCCCACCTGATCACCGATCTTTACTAGAGATAATCCCGACTGGTACAATTGAACCATCTCGTCGATAAGAAGCCACGAAGGCGATTGTCCTCGGAGCGTTACGCCTTGAGCCTTAAGCTTCTGAGAAAGCGTGCGTCGATCGACCTGAAAGTCCTTGGCCAGCTCATAGGTAGAGCTACCGGTTTCGTAGCTGACGGCTAAGCGTGTGAGCTGCGTCGCGGTTAGGCGCAAGTGCCGCTTCGGCAGCTCTCGTCGAGTCCGGCGGGATCGAGGCCGGCACAGGTCCAGCTTGCAGTAGGCCACGAGCGCCCTGCTCAACGGCGTAGGGCTCGAGTTCGACAGCGATATCGCACGAGAACCACCACAAAACGGCGCTTTAGCTCAGTTGGTAGAGCAGAGGCCTGAAGAGCCTTGTGTCCCCAGTTCGAGTCTGGGAGGCGCCACCAGTTTTGCTAAAATAATCTAGCATGCGAGTGTAGCTCAGTTGTTTAGAGCGCTTCCTTGCCAAGGAAGAGGTCGAGAGTTAGAGTCTCTTCACTCGCACCAATACAACCCACATGTTTTTCAAACAATATAGTTTCTAATATTTTGTATGATTTATTTTTTGCGACACGGTGAAAGCAAGGCAAACATTGAGGGCTTATTTGCTGGACAAAAAGAAGACTCGCCACTATCAGACAAAGGTGTGGAACAAGCAGAAGTTGCCGCACAAGGACTTCGAAGCATGCATTTTAATCGGATTATAGCATCAAAACTGAACCGAACACGTCAGACCGCTGAGATAGTTGCAAAAGTGATTGGTTTTAATCCTGCAAAAATTGAGTATGATGACCGTGTCATCGAATATGATATGGGGACATTAACAGGAACACCTATTCGAAGGGTTACATCTGACGAACTTGTATCTGCAGAAGGGGCAGAAGATGCTAGCCACTTCCAGGCGAGAGTTATATCTTTCCTCAAAGAGCACAAAGATTTATCTCAGAATATACTTTTAGTTAGCCACGCAGGAGTCGGGCGCATTATTGAATGCACAAAGCAAGGGCTAGACCCCAGAACATTCTATGACCTTGCTCCCTATCCTAATGCTCATGCTGTCGAACTAGATTTAGATTGGTTAAATTAAGTCAGCTGATAGTCCAAAGATTTTGACTAGATGCAGTAATTGCTGATTATTGTATTGCTCTAGTGAAGATGTTTGAAATGCGTCAACTATGCTGCACCAATTTGTATTTTTGGAGTCTTCGGACTCTTTTTTGTTAACTTCAGCTAGGGCTTTATAGGGGTAAATAACCTCTAACACCAGCTTTTTATTAATAAGTACCGAGTTAGCATGTAGGATAAATGATATTAACTTATTCTTGGTGGGGATATCTGCTTGGTTGAATAGTTTATTGGCGTTTTGGGCTAGGTCTAACAGATATGAGATAGTTGTTAGGAATCCAAAGTTAGCATGAGTTAGCAATTTGAGCTTCTTGCTCTGCACTAAGCGCGAGAAATCGCAGTAAACATAGCAGCATGAAGCGTAAATGAGCAGATTGCTTAAAGAAGTCGGCTCTCCGATGTTATCATTAACTAATGTATAAAACATTTACAGCTGAAGACTACAAAAAGCACTTTGGATTGCCCCTAGACTATGCAGTCAGTGGCTTTATAGCATTCGGTACATTCAGGCACGACCCGTATGACCAAATAAAAGAAGTTTTATCAGCTATGGGCGTTGAAGTTAGTTATGAGCGTACTATTAAACATGATTTCTATGAACCTATACTAGAATTTACCATTGACGGTAAGGTGTACTGGTTTGCTGTGGCTTATGGCGGCACTATGCTTAGCGAATGGCTACACCAAGCTTGTTTGTATGGAAGTCGCACTAACATTGTAATAGGTAGTTGCGGCGGCTTACTGAAAGAGGCTGATACCCCTGAAATTATTATTCCAACATTTGCTTACGCCAATGAAAGCGCTACTAGAATGTATGAACCGGAAGCAAATTGCAAACATAGCTCCAGTGAAGACTTAGACCAAAAACTAATAGCTAAACTCGAACAGAAACATAAGGTATGGCACGGTCCGACCGTCACCTGCCAAGCTATGATGGCTGAAACTTGGGAAGATGTAGTTAGATGGTCTGAAGAAGGATATTATGGAGTTGAGATGGAAGCAGCAACCGTTTTTGCTGTATCCAACCATTTCAAATGTAAATCAGCAGCACTTTTAGTTATTGGTGATAACCTGGTTGCAGAAAAGACAGTACTAGATGTTAATTATGAATCTGGTGGTGATAAACGCAAGTCAGTTAGGACAGATATGCTTAGAGTAGCTGTTGAGGCAATAACAGAAGAATAGCTTTACAAAAAAGAAAAGACGCGGTTGATACAGTACAGTAACGTGCGCGTCTTTTGTAAAAAAGATATGTTTGATTCAATACAGTATCTTGCATACCTTTTGTAGTTCTTATTATACGCCAATTTAGCGAATTTCAATAACCTTTTTAGACTTAGTGACCACTAGTACTCTCTTAAACTGATTTGGCCCCGACAGAAAGAAGTTAATACGTGACAATGCTCGTCTCTGATGTAGTTTTATGCGCCTTAAATCTATGATTATGTTAACAGACTGCTTTCTAGCCATACGCATATTATTTTCTACGGTTCTAGCACTCTTGCCCATAGGACTTTTTAGCTCCCACTTCGTGCCGTTAACATCGAAGTCTGGTGTCCTAAAATTTGCTGGACGTATGAATACTACGTCTGAACGAAAATGTTCAGCGATTAAAATTGCTACCGAAAACTCATGGTCTTTAGGAGGGTCACTTATATCGGTATCAACAATTATCCTATATTTCATTGGAACCTAAGTTTATCATTTTTCACCAAACTTACCGACGGTACTGACAGTAGAATGGCTAAATAATAAAGAGTAGGGTGTTTGAACACCTAACTTCCTGTTATAAAGCCAATAGGTTACCCTTTAACTGTAGTGATTCGACTAAGTAATTAAACTTATTATCATATTCAAGGTCATGGGCTACATTACTTAGCAGCTTGACCAGTTTGTTGCACCATAATGAACTTGAAAGAAATTGACACGATGTATTACGTAATGTAGTATGTAATACATGACATACGAAACAATTATCACTAGCAAAGGAACCATTACTATAGCTGCCCCTCTACGTAAAGCAATGGGCTTAAAGACTGGCCAGAAAATAAAACTTTCAGTAAATCCCAGCAATCAAATAGTACTCGATTCAGGTACTGATATGAGGGCGTTTGAAACCTTAAGGGCAGAAGTAAATAAAAAGATTCCTAATCATCTAAAGGGTCTCTCGGGCGATTCCCTACGAGAGGCTGCTGCCTCTTCTTGGGTGGCCGGTTATCATGGTTAGTCTAGATACGAATGTTGTTCTGCGATTTCTGCTTGACGACATCCCGGAGCAAACTAAAATAGCGACGGATATTATTGAAAGTAACAGAGTCTATGTAACCGACGTAGTAGTAGTCGAGTCTATTTATGTCATGGAGAAGGTTATGAGGCTAACTCGTCAAGATATTACTATGCTCGTAACTAACTTCTTGGGTTTTTCTAATGTTGTGCACAACCCATACTTTCTAGAGGATGTTATTCAGTTTTATGAGCATAACTCTATGCTGTCGATAGTGGATTGCTATGCAGCAGCTGAGGCTAAAGCTTACGAAAATGAGTTGGTTACTTTCGATAAGGCTCTCGCTAAGCACGGGGGCAAACAAGTTAGGAATTTGTTAGTTTAAGTTAGCAACTTTCCTGAAAGTCGGAAAATCTTAGCAAGGCTGTCTAGTCTTGGATTATTGTATTGCTCTATTGAGGATGTTTGCAATACGACACATATGCTGCACCACTTGTATGCTGTTGATTGTTTTCCGAATAGCTGTAGAGAAGTCAGCTAGTCTAGCTTTAGTGAATTTTGAGTTACCCCAAAAATCCATCTGAAATTTTAATAGAGTCTCGTAAGCACGCACGTTTTTAATGAGTAGATAGCAACCAAATAAAGTATTACTATCTAATACAGTAATACGTTGACATAAAGTATTACGCTTGATATAATGCTAACATGACATTTTATTCAACTGTTACTTCAAAGGGTCAAATAACTTTGCCGGTTAGTATTCGTGAGAAAATGAATTTAAAAGCTGGCCAGAAAGTTAGTATTACTCAAGAAGATAATGGCAAAGTCAATATCCAGGCATCACCATCAATTGACGATATACGAGCTCAATTGCAAGTTAACCTACGCAAAAAAGGTTTTACTCCAGAAAAGTTAAGAAAAATGGCGGAAGAGTATAGAAGCGGCGACAGTTTTGCCGCCTATGTTGAGGAAAAATATAGTGAAAACCGCTAGTCTTGATGCCTGTTGTATTTTACGGTGGTTGTTGCAGGATATTCCCGAGCAAGCACAGGCTGTGCATGATCTGTTAAGCAATCCTGGAAGTTATCATCTAGCCGATACATCACTGATGGAAGTAGTTTATGTACTCGAAAGAATTTACAAGCAGGAAAGATATTTTATTGCTTCCTGCCTCAATCTTATTAGCTCATTGAATCAAATTAAATGTAGTAGACATCTTATTAAGTTGGTAATTCCTATTTATGCGGAAAACCCAGCGTTATCTTTTGCTAACTGTTGGGCTGCAGTATGTGCCGAACTAAATAAGGCGCAGCCCCTACTGACTTTTGATAAAAAACTGGCTTCAAAATTACCCCAGGCTGAACTTTTGGTAGTATAGGCCCTAACTAGGCTCAAGCAAGGCATTACCCGAAAAATACCCCCCCTAGCATATTTGTAGCTAGATCTAGTTCTTTAGATATTCTCACAATTGATATATAGGATTCCATTCGGAATATGCCTAATAAGTGGCACCACTTGTACGCTGTTGAGTGTTTTCCAAATATTTATATGTATGATATAAAAATTTTTGTAAGTTATTTGCGCACATCCAAGTAATCGCAAAAGTTTTGATCATCATTTTTGCGGATATGCATGATGAGACGACCTATCTGTATGATACCAAGTTTCCTTGGGTAAGTATTGACACATGTATAATTAGATCGTACAATTAAAACGTAATATAAAGTAGTACTAGGAGTATCAATATGGGCACTAAAACAGTAACGGCATCAACATTAAGGAGTAACCTATCAGATGCCCTTGACTCGGTTAATGAACAAGACATTATTATTGTTACTCGTCGAGGGAAAAAAGAGCGAGCAATAATTGATTTAGACAAACTTGAAGATTTGCTTGCCGCTAACAACCCAGACTATCTCGCGTTGATCAAAGAAGCTCGTGATAGT
>JAJYZG010000009.1 GCA_021800155.1 bacterium | reverse complement strand
CCCCCCTTCTCATAAACGTACCCGTTATATACCACTGACGTGGCTTCATCTGTCCCCACCGGCAGACTGCCATTAGCGGTCGAAGTTGATTCGCACCACACCCCAACTAGCGTCCCGCTACAGCTGGCCGGAGCACTGAGCGCGCCGCTGCTAGATAATGCTGCATAATCCACAACTGCCGTATAGCCACTACTTGTAGACCCCCCAATCTCATAAACATAGCCGTTATATGCCACTGACGTGGCGTTTTCTGTCGCCACCGGCAGACTGCCGTTAGAGGTCGAAGTCGAAGCTGTCCACGAGCTGGTTGTGCCAGGGCCACCATTATTTATAGGGGCATAATCAACTACCGCCGTAACGCCAACCGTATCCCCCCCAATCTCATAAACGTAGCCGTTATATACCACTGACGTGGCGTCATCTTCTGCCGTCGGCAGACTGCCGTTAGCGGTCGAAGTCGATTCGCACCAAATCCCGGCGACTGTACCGCTACAGCTTGCCGGAGCGCTGAGCGTGCCACTGCTAGATAATGCGGCATAATCTACTACTGCCGTATAACTACTTGTATACCCGCCAATTTCATAAACGTACCCGTTATATACCACTGAAGTGGCGTTTTCTGTCGCCACCGGCAAACTGCCGTTAGAGGTCGAAGTCGATTCGCACCAAACCCCGGCGACTGTACCGCTGCAGCTTGCCGGAGCGCTGAGCGCGCCACTGCTAGATAATGCTGCATAATCCACCACTGCCGTAGCGCCACTACTCGTACCACCCCCAATCTCATAAACGTACCCGTTATATACCACTGACGTTGCGTAACCTGTCGCCACCGGCAAACTGCCGTTAGAGGTCGAAGTCGATTCGCACCAAACCCCGGCGACTGTACCGCTGCAGCTTGCCGGAGCGCTGAGCGCGCCGCTGCTAGATAATGCAGCATAATCCACTACTGCCATTTTACTCCCGGTCCCGTCATGCCCGCCAATTTCATAAACGTACCCGTTATATACCACTGACGTGGCGACATCTGTCGCCACCGGCAAACTGCCGTTAGAGGTAGAAGTCGAGGCTGTCCACATTCCAATAATACCCGCAGGATCGATCTGAGCATACTGGATGCCGTTACAGTAGTAGAATATACTAGTAACAGTAGTACAATCACCGCCGCTAGAGTCATTTTGTCCGCCTAGAGAATAGAGATAACCGTTATATGCTAAGACATTCAAGCCCGATCTAGGGCTATTGATACTGTTACTACTCTGCCACGGCTCAAGTGTACCATCGCTATTTATGGAGGCGTATTGGGTATCGCTATAGTAACTAGGACCAGTCCACGTTATAGTTACAGAGCCATTCCCCGAGTTCGTTCCCGAAGCCGTGCTGCCGCCGCTAGGCACTAAGGCCGAGCCGCCGCCGCCGCTACCCGCACCTGTGCCCGAACCACCACCGCCGCCACCGCCACCCCAGTATCCGCCGCCGCCGCCACCACCCCCGTCATCACCATGCTTTGCTGTATCACTGCCCCCTGTACCGCCGCTGTTACTAGCTCCTGCTGTAGCCCCACTTCCGGCCGTACCGCCAGCCGTTTGCGTACCGCCGCCGCCCGGTGCGCCGCCACCACCACTGGCACCGGTTGTCCCGCCGCCCGTACCGCCACTGGCAGTATCCCCACCACCGCCACCCCCAGGTGCTATGGCTAGATAAGTAGTGCCGTTTTCAATATAGCTTTCACCACCACCGCCACCACCACCATAAGAATATCCGTTACCGCCTGCGCCACCACCACCGTAACTACTGGCTGCGCCGGCGGTTGCGCCTGAAGCGCTATTACCGGAGCTGCCAACTACAACCGTTAATGAGGTTACGCCACTGCTTAGGCCGGTTAGGGTTCCTGATACCTCTCCTCCATCTCCACCCGAACCAGCGTTACCGCTGGCACCTCCTTGGGCTCCATTTAATGTAACGTTTACGGAAGAGACACCACCTGGGACGCTAAAGGTATACGATCCGGGAGTGCTGTAGGATTGGGACTGAGACTGATAAACTTGGCCGCCACTAATGTAGATATAGCCATCATAAACAGTAGCACCAAGCAATGCGCGTCCGTTAACAAAAGCGTTTGTAGTGTTCCAGGTGCCGACGGTGCCGTTGCTATTAAGCGGTGCATACTGAACGTCATCACAGTAGTACGGCCCACTGCCGGAAGTACAGGCACCGCTTGAACTACCCGTCTGCCCTCCTAAAATGTAGAGGTAGCCATTGTAGGTTAAGGCGTTGGTTCCTGAGCGAGGGGTGCTAAATACACCGCTGCCCGAATATGTGCTGCCATTATTAGTATTATTTGCTGTGTAATTCCAGCTGCCGAGTGTACCGCCTGCATGAATCACGGCAAACTCGACACCGTTACAGTAGTAGGGGTTGGTCCCTGAAGTGCAATCTCCAGCTGAAGTTGCCGTCTGGCCGCCGACAATATATAGGTAATCATTAAAAACAGTTGCGCCCATACTGGATCTGGCGGTTAAGAAGGTTGAGGTAGAATTCCAGATTCCGACTGTCCCGGGTGTTGAAGAACAGCCGCCCTGTCCGGCGTTATTACCGTTGCATATTAAGGCATACTGGACGTCATTACAGTAACTGCCAGTGGCGCTGCAGCTGCCGGTCGAGCTCGCCGCCTGGCCGCCGATGACATATAAATAGCCGTTATAGGTAACTGCCGCCAAACCGGTTCTAGCAAGCGTAAACCCGCCGCTATAGCTGCTGCTTGAAACTCCGTTATAGGTGTAATACCAGGTGCCGATTGTGCCGTTTGAGTTAATCGCGGCGTATTGGACGTCGTTGCAGTAATAAGGACCGCTGCCTGATGTACAGCCGCCGCTTGAGCTCGCCGCCTGCCCGCCTAAAACGTATAAGTAACCGTTATAGGCGACACTGGCAAAGTTTGAGCGCGGCACATTAAAGCCAGCCGAGAAGGTAGTGCCGTTATTCGCGCCGGCGCTGGTATAGTTCCAGCTGCTGACGCTGCCTCCTGTCAACCCCGCCTCACTGAGTTGACCGTTCGAAAAACTGACATCGCCTTCATTATTACCGGCCGTGAACATCGAGGAAGTAACTACCACGCTCGGGTCGATAGATATCGGATAGCTGAGCCGGCTTAAATTAGAGGCGGCAACTGTTACCCGGTTGCCGTGTAGGGATAAAACGGCTCTAGCGTCGGCACCAATCCCGCCAACATGTCCGTTGCTTTGATTAATAATGGGCGGTAGTAGTTCAAAGGCCAGGTGGTCTTTTGGCCCGTTAGCCCGGGCTTCCATCACTCTTTGTTCATCTTGAGGACTTCCGTAGCTAATATTGCCAAACAGTACTGGATTGGCAGAGTAGATGCCTACGCCGTTACCGTTTTGGCGGGCGACCATGTTGCTCGGGATCTTCAAGTCGAATGAATAACTGGCGTTATTACCAATACTATGGTTTAATATCAGATCTTCTTTAATGCCATCGCTTAAGACGGTATAGACCGCCTGGATGCCGCTGCCGGACGGATAAACTATATGGCCGCCAACTTCTTTGCCATTAGCGGCATTAATCTCGGGGATGATACTAAAAGATAGTCCGCTGGTATCGTCATAGATCGTCATCCCGCGGCTTAATTTAGATGGCAGGGTAGAGCTGAAATTACCCCCGATGGACAAGCTGCTAGTGCTCGATAGAGCCGACATGCCTTTTTGGTTGAGATAGAAGGCGGCTTGTTTAGAATGATAGCTAAGTTCCTTTTGCATAGCGGTATCGCCCGGGCCGATTAATAGTCGGGCTGCGTCTGACAAATGATAATTGGGCGAGCTGAGCCAGAATAATATAAACAAGCCGGCAAGCGGTAAGATAACAATCAGACCGGCAAGCTCTAGTTTAAAACGTAGGCTTTTTGACCGAAGATGTACACCTAGCCCGAAAACGTGACGTCGCAAACTAACACCAATCATAAGTCCTTTGTGTTTAGCAAACTTAAAGCTAATGCTTTATTAGATTAATTCTAGTTGGATTTAGGGGATATATCAAGGTGCTGAATGCGGCTATCAACATAATGTTTCTCAGCTCTGTCAGTGTTACCGTGATTGAAGTGCCCCCTGGTGTCTTCGTGCCTACACCCTCATGAGTTCAGATAATTTGGCTACCACCACCTATGATGCCTAAATTAATGCGTTAGTGGTTTAACCGGTTGCCGTATAATGGCCCTTAAATGAACGTTATTGTTGATGATCTAGACATTAGGTATGAGTTAAAGGGCCACGGCCGCCTGCTGCTGCTACTGCACGGTTGGGGTGATGATCATCAGACCTATATCGGTTTGATGAGCGCACTCGAGAATAAGTATCAGCTGGCGGCATTCGATCTGCCCGGATTCGGCGGGAGTGAACCGCCAAAACAACCATGGAATCTAGATAATTATGCCGAGCTGACGGCGCATTTTATCGAAAAACTCGGTTTAAATCCTATTTATGCCATTATTGGGCACAGCAACGGTGGGGCGTTAGCAATTAGGGCGCTAGCAACCGGAGTACTTAAGGCAAATAAGTTAGTGCTGCTAGCTTCAGCCGGTATTAGAAACAGCCAGCCAGCGAAACGTGTAGCTACCAAGTCGGTAGCTAAAGTCGGAAAAGCGACCACTTTCTGGCTGCCTGAAGCTAGGCGCCAGCAGTTGCGCCAGAAGTTATACGGGAGCGTCGGTTCGGATATGTTGGCGGTGCCGGCGCTAGAAGAAACTTTCAAGCGGACGGTGAAGCAGGATGTCCAAGCCGATGCGTCGCTGCTGAAGCTTACGACCTTAATTATAAATGCGGATCATGATCCGGCAATTCCACTAAAAGACGGCGAGCGTTTCCATGAGCTGATTAACAACTCGAGACTGGAGGTCGTGCCATCCCCCAGCCACTTTATCCATCAAACTAATACTAAAGACGTAGTAAGCTTGATAGAGGACTTTTTAACATAATCTGACTATGAACATAAGAATTATTACATCGGTTTATTCACCGCGCTTTCCATCCACTATTACCTATATGCTACAAGCCAGCGAATACCAGAGCGAGCCGTATTTAAAATGGCTGTGGCGGACGGTCGACTTTTCAGGCGTGGCGCGGCGGCGGACGCTGAAGCGGACTGCAAAAGCCAGAATGCTTGAAATATTTCTGGCAGTAGGTATGTTAATTGAAATCTTAGCTGGTCTGGCCCTTATATTTTATGGAGCTTTAAGCGGGTATAATGCTTGGGCCTGGGAAATCGGAGCGGCGCTGTTGATCGCCTATCCTTTTATATGGTCGCATCTGGTTGTTTTACCACTTGAGTTTGGCCGGGCGCTGATTGTAGAGCCTAAACTCAATAAGCAGGTTAAAACTGCCAAAACTATTTACCGAAATCACCCGGGAGTTAAAATTGCGGTCGCTGGCAGCTATGGCAAGACTACCATGAAAGAGCTGCTGAAGACAGTTTTAAGTGAGGGGCTGAAAGTTAAAGCAACGGTTGCCAATAAGAATGTTTTAAGCGAGCACGCCAAGTTCGCTAAAAGTTTGAATGGGGACGAAGAAGTACTCATTATTGAGTACGGCGAAGGGGCTCCGGGTGATGTTAAACGGTTTGCCTTCAATACCCATCCGACCCATGGTATTATTACCGGGCTCGCGCCCGCACATCTGAATCAGTATAAGACGCTTGAGGCAGCCGGTGCAGATATCTTTTCGCTGGGCGAGTATTTAAAGGGCGAGAATGTCTATGTCAATCATGAATCGCCACCAGTCAAAGCCTATGTTAAGCCAGGATATGTTACCTATGGTCCTGAGGGCGTTGGCAAATGGCAGGTAAGTGAAGTCAATTTGAGTATTGATGGGGTCAGCTTCAGTCTATCTGACGGGAAGACCAAGCTTAATCTAAACTCTAAACTGCTTGGGAAACACCAGATCGGGGCTTTGTCGTTAGCGGCAGTCATCGGACTTGAACTTGGGCTGACTCGGGATCAGGTGATTGCCGGCGTCGCTAAAGGCGAGCCTTTTATGCACCGCATGCAGCCGTATGAGCTAGCTGGCGCCCGGGTGATAGACGATACATATAACGGAAATATAGAAGGGATTAGAGCTGGGACGGCGTTGCTTCGGGAACTGTCGGCCCGACGCAAAATTTATGTAACTCCGGGATTAGTTGATCAGGGCCAAGACACTAAGCGGATTCATAATCTCATGGGCGAGTTTATTGCTAGCGCCAAGCCGGACCTAGTGGTATTAATGCGGAATTCAGTTACCGGCTTTATTAAAGATGGTCTTAAACGCTCTGGTTACAAAGGCGAGATACAGATCGTAGATGATCCGCTTAGCTTCTATGAACACCTGGATCAGCTAGTGGCTGCCGGTGATCTGGTGCTGATGCAAAATGATTGGACGGATAATTACGCCTAAACCGGACAATTTTTCGTTATACTAGCTTTTAATACCCATGAAAAAGTTAGCTGTTGCTGTTATCTTCGGTTCGCGCTCGACGGAACATGACGTTTCGATCATTACCGCTATTTCAAGCGTTATAAGGCCGCTCGAACTCAGCGGTAAGTACATCGTATATCCGGTTTATATCGATAAAGGGGGACGTTGGTTTTCGGATCCCGAACTCGCCTCAATCGAGCTATATACTAAAGGCAATCTTGACGGGTTTCTATCAAGGCTCAAGCCACTGCAGCTAAAAATGAACGGTCGTTTCGAATTGGTGTGGCCGGGATTGCGTCCGAAAAGCGTGAAAATCGACGTAGCCTTTCCCGCGACCCACGGCACCCACGGCGAAGACGGTGAGCTGATGGGGCTGCTTGAGATGGCGAACGTCGCTTACGTCGGCTGCGATATGCCTGCAAGCGCCGTCGCAATGGATAAAGCGTTATGTAAAACCATTGCCTTAAGCGAAGGTATACTGACACCTAAATATGTTTGGTTTTACTCAATCGACTTTAGCCGCGACAACAACGCGGTACTATCTAAGTTAAGTGAGCTCAAATACCCCCTGTTTGTCAAACCGGTGCATCTTGGGTCAAGCATTGCCATCGCTCGTGTCAGTAATCCTAAAGAACTGATCAATGCCATAGAAGTAGCAGCACATTACGATGACAAAGTTTTAGTCGAGGAAGCTGTCAATGATTTAATTGAGGTGACGGTACCGATCATCGGGAACGATAAACTACAAGTGGCTTTGGTCGAGCAGCCGTTGCTTAAAAGCCAGGACTTCTTCGACTTTGACAGCAAATACCTGCATGGCGGCAAGAAAACCGGCGGTGGTAAAGACGTGTCTCAAGGATATAGCAAGCTACCGGCTGACTTGCCGTCTAAACTGTATAAGGAAGCTGAAGCGACCGCTCTAGCCGTATATAAAGCGATTGGCTGCAGCGGTATTGCCAGGGTCGACTTGTTAATTGATGGAAAAACTAAAAAAGTATACTTCAATGAGGTCAACCCGTTACCGGGCAGTCTTTATGCACATAATTGGCGCGCTAAGGGATTGTCTAACGTTAAGCTGGTTGATGAGTTGATTGATTTAGCGCTTGAACGACACAAAAGCTACAGCAAGCTAGCGACCGGTTTTAAGAGCAGCTACCTAAAACAGTATTAAAACGAGTATGTGCTAAAGTTCAAGATATGAGACGCTATAATCCTAAAGACATTGAGCCGAAATGGCAGCAAATATGGCAAGAGTCTGGCATCTATAGAGCGGTTGACTTTGATCCATTACGCCCTAAATATGTCATGCTGACCGAATTTCCATATCCTTCAGGGTCAGGTATGCATATCGGGCATATGCGTGAATATACACTCGGGGATATCATTGCCCGACAAAAAAGAATGAGCGGCTTTAACGTACTTTTCCCAATGGGTTATGATGCTTTTGGATTGCCGACAGAAAATTATGCTATCAAAACTAAAATCCCGCCGCAGCAGGCAACTGAAGATAACACTAAAAACTTTCAGCAGCAACTGGAGAGCATGGGTTTTAGCTTCGATTGGAGCCGTAGCTTTAAAACCTCTGACCCGGATTATTACAAATGGACGCAGTGGCTGTTTTTGCGTTTTTTTGAAGCCGGAATGGCTTACCAGGAAGAAGTAGCTGTCCATTGGTGTCCATTTTGTCGCACCGGGCTAGCTAACGAAGAAGTCATTAACGGTCGCCATGAACGCTGTGACACCTTAGTTGAAAAAAGGCTACTCAAGCAGTGGATGCTTAGAATTACAGATTATGCAGATCGCTTGATTGACGGTCTGGCTGACGTGGATTATCCGGACTGGATAGCACAGCAGCAGATTAACTGGATCGGTCGTTCTAAAGGGGCCGAGATTAAATTCTCTCTGGCGACGATTAAAGAGGAGGTTTCGGTCTTTACCACCAGACCTGATACATTATTCGGTGCAACATTTATAGCTTTATCACCAGAACATCCTCTTGTCGGGGAAATTACCACTAAAGAACAAAAGGAAGTCGTCAACGCTTACGTCCGTGAAGCAGCGACTAAGACTGAGCTAGAGCGGCAGGAAGCTGAAGCAAAAGATAAGACTGGCGTTTTCAGTGGCTCCTTCGCCATTAATCCGGCGACTGGAGACAAGATGCCTGTATGGATAGCCGACTATATCCTGATGGGGTATGGTACGGGAGCGATTATGGGCGTACCGGCGCACGATGAACGGGACTTTGCCTTTGCCAATAAGTACGGCCTGCCAATTAAGTACGTAATTGAGCCGGAATTTAGTAAATCTAAGCCGAATGAGCAAACTAAAGAGGCAATTGTAGCGGTGCTGCGTAACCCCAAATCCCAGGAGGTGCTGATGCTAGATTGGGGTCCACGTCAGGATAGTTACGGAGGCAAGTTGTTTATCGGCGGTGGTAAGGATGGCGATGAAGATGTGCTTAGCTGTGCCCGGCGTGAAATTACGGAAGAAACCGGATACACGGATTTTGAATTGAAGGCTGAGCTCCCTTTTATAGTGCACAACCATTTTTATAGCAATGTTAAAAAGGCAGATTATTATGTGCATATCCACGGCTTGTTATTTGATCTTACCAGCGATCATCAAATATCTACTAAACTTGACGAGGGTGAAAAGAATAAATTCAAGTTAACTTGGCTGCCAATTGGTAGAGCTATTGCGGACGATGCAGCTCATCGCTATGTGTTCGATTCTTTAATGTCACCGGCGCCATATACCAAAGAAGGACTAATGGCTCAAAGCGGTAAGCACAACGGTTTAAGCAGCACACTTGCGCGTGATGCAATCGTAGAGGAACTTAGTCTCAAGGGACTGGCTAAAGAGAGAACTAACTACCGGTTGCGTGACTGGATCTTTAGCCGGCAGCGTTATTGGGGTGAACCAATACCGATTATTCATTGTCCAAAGCACGGTCCGGTTGCAGTAGCAGATGAAGACTTGCCGGTTATCCTGCCCCCCGTCGTCGACTATTTGCCATCTTTGGACGGTTCGAGCCCGTTATCCAGGGTTGAAGAATGGGTCAATACGACTTGTCCGCTTTGCCACTCACCAGCTAAACGGGAAACTGACACGATGCCTAACTGGGCCGGCAGCAGCTGGTACTACTTGCGTTACTATGACCCGAAAACTGCTCATGAATTTGCCACTAAAGATAAACTGAATTATTGGGGTGCGGTTGATCTTTATCTTGGGGGCGTTGAACATATTACCCTGCACTTGCTATATTCCCGGTTTTGGCATCAGTTTTTATTTGATCAGGGCCTGGTACCGACACCCGAACCATATCTTGCTCGCCGCAGCCAGGGGATTATCCAGGCGGCCGATGGCAGCAAAATGAGCAAAAGTAAAGGTAATATAGTTGACCCTATGGAAGTTATCGAGAGCGGTTATGGAGCGGATAGTTTAAGACTGGCTGTGGCTTTCCTGGCCCCATATAGCCAAACTACACCCTGGAGTCCGGAATCTCTTGGAGGTACCTATCGCTTTTTGCAGCGCGTATGGAACCTTATTGAAGAATATAATGCCGCAGATGGCGGGACTAAAGACAACCTGAAGCTTAAGCAGGTTATGCATCGTACGATCAAAAAAGTCAGCGAAGATTTGCTGAATATGGGCTATAACACCGCGGTAGCTGCCTTGATGGAGTGCACGAATCAGCTCTACCTGATTAAGGCTAAAGATAACTTCAGTTCGAGCGAATGGCAGTGGGCGCTTGAAAGCCTGGTATTGCTGCTGGCGCCATTTGCACCGCACATTGCAGAAGAACTTTACTTAAGCTTGGGCGGTGAAGAGTCGGTTCACATTCAGCCATGGCCGGGATACGATGAAAACTATATTAAGTCAGATTCCCAAACCATTGCGGTTCAGATAAACGGCAAGGTTAGGACACAGCTGATAGTGCCGGCTGACGCCGATCAAGCTACTATTGACGCCGCCGCCGCTGCTGATCCCAAGGTACAGGCTTATCTTAATGGAGCGCAGATCGCCCGCAGCATCTATGTTAAAGGTAAGCTGCTCAGTCTGGTTACCGAAAAACCCTCGCCTGATTGAAAAGTGACGGCTGTATCTGCTAAAGTAGAACTGAAGTAAAAACTTAATCCTCACCCTAAAGAGGGGAGAAGAACTAAATGGGAAAACCCAAAAAGCGGACGAGTCCACGAGCTACCGGCGCCCGTCGCAGCCACCTAGTACTGCAACTGGCTCGAAAGGTCAACGCTAAATCGCCTGTGCTGGTTAAAACCACCAAACGTGAATCCGCTAAAGCGAAATCTTGAATCCTGTCAGTTTAAGCCTCAATTAGCACTTGCATTACTTTAATAACAAAGGGATCATTTAACATAAGCAATGGCATCTAATCGACATTTAGGCCGCATAATTGCGCTACAAACGCTGTATGAGCAGGATTTTCGTGCCGAAGCCGGTGATCGCAAACTGAACCTCGATAATATTACCAAACGTAATATTATGCGTTATGCCGAAACGGTAGAAGATACCGAGTTTATTGACCGGTTAGTTAAAGGGGTCGTTAAGTCATCTAAAACACTGGACAAACGCCTGCAGCCGGTCGCGCCTGAGTGGCCAATCAGGCAAATTGCCCGGATTGACCGCATCATACTCAGAATGGGTCTTTGGGAACTCAAGCATGAGCCTGACGTCCCGCCCAAGGTCGTTATAAATGAGGCCGTAGAACTAGCCAAGGCTTTCGGCGGCGAGAATTCTTCAAAGTTTGTTAACGGCGTGTTAGGAACATTATTCCGACAATCCGAAGAACAAGAGACGGCCGAATCCAAGACCAAAAAAACTGAGGCCCGAACTAAAACTAAAACCAAAGTTAAGGCTGAGAAGAAGTAAATGCACCGTCCTAAACCGATCAACGGTATCAGACGGTTAGTTAGGCGGCGGCCTGAAATTGCCGAAGCGGTTCATGAAACCACTGCGGGCGGTGTAATTTGGCGCCGGAATTCTAAGACCAAGGCAATTGAGCTGTTATTGATCCAAGATGCTAAAAAACGCTGGACAATCCCGAAGGGCCATGTTGAACCCGGCGAGGATCCCAAAATTACGGCTGAGCGTGAAATTCGCGAGGAAACTGGTCTACAAGAAATGCAAGTAATAGGTTGGTTGGGCAAGGTACACTTCCGTTACCGCCGAAACCGGACGTTGGTTTTGATGACCATGCACATCTATTTAGTCCATGGACTTGGCGATACCCAGAATTTAAAAGGAGAGGATTGGCTGAGCGGAATGCGGTGGATGTCAGCCAGTGAAGCTATCGACAAAATTGCCTATGAAGATATCGGCAAGCTGATACTGATCGGGTTAAAGCGGGTGCGGGAAGCTAAACTCTAAAGAGAGTGCTATGGATACTAATTCATACGTCGAATTTGCCCAATCGAACCTCGGTTTTAGCTTTAATGATATCGGGCTGTTAATAACCGCATTTACCCACCGCTCATACTTAAATGAGCATAAGAAATCCGTACTTGAACATAATGAGCGGCTAGAGTTCCTAGGCGATGCCGTACTGGAGCTGGTTGTAACTGAATACCTATACGGTAACTATCAGGAACAAGAGGGTATATTGACCAACTGGCGCAGCGCACTGGTGCGGACAGAAAGTTTATCGGCGGCTGCTGAAAAGGCCGGCTTCGAACCTTTGCTACGGTTGAGTCGCGGGGAAAAACGGGGGACAAAGCGAGCCAGAGCGCAAATATTAGCCAATACATTTGAGGCTGTCATTGGCGCGATTTATCTTGACCATGGTTATGCTAAAGCCAAAGAATTTATTGAAAAAACAGTTATTGTTACTTTTAATGACATCTTAACTAGCGGCGCGTGGGTTGATCCCAAATCCCAACTGCAGGAGCTGGTGCAAAGTCGTGAAGGTGTTACTCCTGTATATAAGGTTATGGTTGAAGAAGGGCCTGATCACGACAAGCTGTTTACACTCGGTGTTTATGCTAGCGGCAGATTGCTCGGGAAAGGCAAGGGCCCCAGTAAGCAAGCCGGCCAGCAACAGGCTGCTGAAAGTGCTCTTTTAAATTACAAAAACTCAATTGAGCATTAGTTTTTATTAAGGTTATGCAGGCCCAGTAAAATTTGACTGCCCCTTAGCTAATCTGTACAATAGGAAACCGTTGCCAATCTATTTCAAAAGAGCTAAAGAGGATAACTGAAGCAAAATGCTAGTTATACGGATGCAGCGCACCGGCCGCAAAGGTCACGCCATGTTTCGCATGGTCGTTCAAGACTCCCGGCGAACACCACTGAGTGGTAAAGTAGTGGCTTATTTAGGCAGCTATGACCCTCATAGCAAAACACTTAACTTAGACAAAGAAAAGGTTGGTTTTTACCTTAGTCACGGGGCACAGCCTTCGCCCAGAATGGTGTTAATTTTAAAGCGGGAACAAATTAAGCTGCCGGAATGGGTCAACGACATCCAGCTCAAAAAGCGTGAAGTTAAAAATCCTGACAAACGCCGTTCAACTCAGCCGGCATCGGCCGCAATCCAGGCCGCTGTCACCGAAGCGCCGGCTGAAACGCCAAAGGGTAGTAATGCACAGTCGCCAGAGCCGGCAAACGCCCCAGCCAGTGCGGTTGAAGCCGAAACAGTCACTACTGATCAGCCTTAGCCTCTAAAGCTGAGCATTAATAAATGATATACTAAAAGTTACTAACTTGTGGGAGGATTCCGAAGTGAGCAGCATAGACCAACAATTTGTCGAATACGTGGTAAAGTCTCTTGTCAGCAATCCTGACGCTGTTAAAATCGAACGCAGAATTGATGAAAAAGGAGTTTTGCTCGAGCTGACAGTCGATCCTGAAGATCTGGGCAGGGTGATAGGTAAGCACGGTGCTACGGCCCAGAGCTTAAGGACACTGCTTAGAGCTCTAGGAACCAAGAACGATGCCCGCTACAATCTGAAAATTATAGATAATGGATTACCGATAGAACAGCGCGAAGCCCGGCCAAAGCGTGAAACGGAACGCATCGATCATACGGAACCGGCGGCGCCAGATGAAGAAGAGCCTGAATTGGAGAGCAGCTTGCCGGGTGCTGAGGAAGGCGACGAAGATGGCGAGTCCGGATCCGATCGTTATAGCAAAACCCGCCGTGAGCTGGAAGAAATGGATGACCTGGACTTATAGGATTGTTAGTTTCACTAAATCCTTGTGACCGCAATATATCCTTAAGCTGAGGTCAGCCTTAATTACTTAAGATGATTAAAGTTCAGCTAATTACACTATTTCCGGATATGCTGAGTGCGTTTCTTGATACTAGCATGCTACTTAAGGCCAAAGAACGCGGCATTGTTAGCTATAACTTAATTAATTTACGTGAGTTTGGCAAAGGAGTACGTAAGCGGGTCGACGATACACCCTACGGCGGCGGCGACGGCATGCTCTTAATGGTTGATCCGTTAGTCAAAGCGATCGAGCATGCTAAAGCCCTTGATCCCAACGCCAACGTTATCTTGCCTTCGCCTAGAGGTAAGACATATAGCCAGGCTCAGGCTAATACGCTTGCCGAATCTAACAAAGGATTAATTATTATCTGTCCGCATTATGAAGGTTATGATGAGCGGGTGACTAATTGGGTGGACGCTGCTTACTGTATCGGGGAGTATGTTCTGACTGGGGGAGAATTACCGGCATTAGTGATAGTTGATTCGGTTGTTCGGCTATTGCCGGGGGTTTTAGGGGGTGCATCGTCAGCTGCAATCGAGTCCTTCCAGGCTGGTAATGAGGTAGAATTTCCTCAGTATACCCGCCCTAAAGCATACAGGGGTCTGAAGGTACCTTCGGTTCTCTTGAGCGGCCATCACCAAGCGATTGAAGATTGGCGCAAAAAACAGCAGCATAAGTCGCCATTTACGTCTTGAATATGCAACAAGGTATAATAGGTCGACAGGGTTAGTTATTTAATCTCAAGTAGGGGGTCACTTAAACAAATGAAGATTTTTAACATTAAACCGGTTTATGCCCACTGTGATTTGCCGTGCGGTGTGTATGATCCGGCCCAGGCAAAGATTGAAGCGGAAAGCGTGCGCGAAATAATGAAGAAGTATCTAGCGGCGGACGAACAGGATAAGATCAGGGCAATCATCATCAAGGAACAACGCGCCGAATTAGTAAAATATCATTTAATGGTGCTTTGGGCGGACTATTTTAAGCCTGAGCATATCGAGAAATACCCTGACTTGCACCAGCAGTTCTGGCTGGCCATTAAACAGGCTAGCACCTGCAAGCGGTCTCTCGATCCCGGCGAAGCGCAAAAGTTGATTGATCAAGTCGATGCCATCGCTGAAATATTCTGGGAAACCAAGAAGGCGTAAGCCGGTAACGCTACGCCGGGTGGTGGGCAGTAGCATGAGCCCCAGGCTTAAGCCGGGGCAGATAATAGTTGTCAGCGGTTGGTTTAAGTCAATTCGTCCGGGACAGGTCTACATTTTTTTGCAGGATGGCAAGGAAAAGATCAAGCGGGTAGAGCGGGTGAGGAAACATAAAGTTTTCTTTATAGGAGATAATTTAAGATATAGCACCGATAGCCGTCACTTCGGCTGGGTTGAAAAAGGCGCAGTGCTTGCCAAAGTAGTTTGGCCTTTAGTCCACAACCACTAGGCTTCAATATGTCGGAAGCGAATCGCGCCAAATGTAATTAATACTATGGTAGTTATAGCCAGGGCTATCAGGTCTTTGCCAATCCCGAACTTAGAGGTGCCAATTATTGACCAGCGCATGGCGTCGACGGTGTAAGAAATCGGATTGACTTCCGCAATTAGCCGGAGCCAGGTCGGTACATTATCGAGCGGATATAACGCACCGCTTAAAAAATATAGGGGGAATACCAGAAACTGATTGATGGCCTGGAAGCCCTGCATGTCTTGGACGAAGGAGCCAAGACCTGAACTGAAGCTGGTAATAGCAATGGCTAGCAAAATCATAAACGCCAGCGCCACTAATGTCATCACCCAATGTAGTGGGTGGAAACCGAGTGCCAAGGCGATAAAGAATACTAATGCTCCCTGGAAAACAGATGTCGTAGCGCCCCCCAATGCGCCCCCCAGCATAATTTTAAGCCGGCTTACCGGAGCTACCATAGTTTCTTTTAAGAATCCGAACTGACGGTCGTAGATAATCATTGCTCCATAGAACATTGAAGAAAATAACACTGTCTGTGCCATAATCCCCGGTACTAAAAATTGCAGGTAATCACCCCTGCCGGCCGCCTTAAACACAGCTCCCAGGCCGTAGCCAAGCGCCAACAAAAACAGCAATGGTTGCGCGATCGCGCCGACTACTCTTGATCGGCTGCGCACATAGCGCTTAATCTGCCTAAGCCAGAGTATATAAACTACTCTCATCGCATATTCCTCGAACGCTGCCGTTGCCGCCAGACCTCATGGGAATTGACCTCTTCATCGCGCAGTTCGCGTCCAGTCAGAGCCAAGTAGGCTTCTTCTAGCGAATTGGTCTTGGTTTCCTGCTTGAGTTCCGGTGCCGTTCCGATAACTAATAGTTTGCCGTGGTCGATAATCCCGATCCGGCTGGCATTGGCTTCAGCCTCTTCAAGGTAATGGGTAGTAAAGAGGATGGTCATTTCTTTTTCTTTAGCCAAATTCCCGACATAGTTCCAGAGCAAAGTACGCGTCTGAGCGTCTAGACCGAGCGTTGGTTCGTCTAAAAACAGAACTTGAGGATGATGCAGTAATCCGCGGGCAATCTCAAGCCGTCGCTTCATGCCGCCAGAGAATGTCCTAACCAAGCTTTTGCGCCGGTCCCACAACTCCACTAAGCGCATAAGTGCTTCAATTCGAGGCGCTGTTTCGTTATGAGGTACGCTGTACATCACGGCATGTAACTCCATATTTTCGTAGGCTGTTAAATCGTTATCTAACGTTGGATCCTGAAAGACGATGCCGAAGCTGTGCCGCGTTAGGTCGGGGCGAGCTACGACGTCGTGGCCGTTAAGCTCAAGTTTGCCAGAGCTCGGTTTAAGCAGGGTGGTCAGCATTTTAATGGTTGTCGACTTACCGGCACCGTTCGGCCCGAGTAAGGCGAATAATTCGCCGCGAGATACGCTAAAAGATATATTATCGACAGCCGTGAAATGGCCAAAACGCTTGCTTAGATGTTCAACCTTGATCATTGTGTTATCTGCCATGGCTCACGATTCCTTTTTCGCGTAGGGTAGTCAATAGGGTTAGCAACTTGTGTTGAGCATTAGACATACCTAAAAAAGATAATGTGATCATTGTCGGTGCACTAATAAGCATAGCTGTAGATAACGCGCTGATCATTGGTGTTAGCTTGTGCTCTCTTGAAAATCAGCAAAACCTTGAGCAATAATGCTGCAAGGCGGTAATGCGCGCACAAGGTATTGACCTGACGCTTTTAGTTGCACCATTCTGCATAAGGACGGGCTTTTTTGATGATGTTCGTATAGCTGATTGGGTGACCGCGCGATCCACCCACAGTCAATGGTTAATAAGTTGAACATATTTGGTTAAACCACCCTGTCTTTGGAACCGAAGTATTCTTGCATGGCTTTAGCCAAGCTTTCAACCAGCGCGATTAACTCATGACGTTTACCGCTCGGCCAATCGGATAAGATATCAGCTAGCATTTCACGGCGGGCTCGTTTGATGTTGTCGCCTATCGCGTTGCCTTCCTCAGTCAAGCTCAAGAGGTGAATCCGCTTATCTTCAGTCGGTACGCGCTTGATTATATTGTTGTTCTCGAGCTCATGTACCTTGCGGCTAATAGAGGGAGCTTCAACGCCTAAACGGTGTACGAGCTTCTGGAACTGCAGCGGTCCATTGAGCAGGCTTAAAATTATCGCAGCAGCGGGGCGGTCAATTGAAACGTCGGCTCTTCTCTGTAATTCTTCCCAGTAGTATGGACGTTTGGCGGTGCGCATGCATTTAAATAAAGCTGTTTCCAGTCGATCTAATTCTTCATCGCTATGCACAACCTTAGTATAAATAGTTACTTCGGGAAAGTAAATACTAATAAGGCTGCGTTTGGTTAATGCCTTGCCCAGTACTTTGGGCTTGGTTGGCAGATTGAATTAGACTGGTTTTTGCTCCACCCTGCCCTGACGGCAAGTTGTCCTGAAGGTTAATTGCGCTGCCGCTCAAGTTTTTAGGTGCAGCAGCGGTCTGGCCGGTATTAGAAGACGTTGTCGGTGTGATTGAAAGAGCCGGCTGGTTTCCTAGCGGGCGTTCGATCCCGGGACGTACTGGCGAACTGCTATTAGTAGTTAAATAGACGATTAGGCCGCCAATAATTACCAAAAATACAAATCCGCTGTAAGCTAATGCCGCCCGCTGGCTAATTGTTGTTAACTCGGCTGTGCTGTCGGGTTTAGTCTTCTTATATCGAGGCATTTCCTCTAAATCTGTCTTAATCACTTGGTTTACCTGCTAAAATATGTTCGATATATCAATCAGTTTAAACGATGATGGGCTAGTAGTCTACAGTTGAGCTATTATATAATTACGACAGTCAAAAAAAACAAACATGCAAATCAGCCAGAATAGAGTAAGATCAGTTTCATATCGGCAAATGCTGCCGTCTCAAAAGCGTCCGGTATTGCAAGCAGTCCGCACTGTATTTGGCATAATTACGACCCTAACACTGCTCGTTTTAATGGTTTGGGGCGGGCTTTCCATTGCGTCATTGGGGTCAGTTAGCGCCGACGCGCCGATTCCGGAAATACGCTCAGGAGTTAGTAATTATTGTCTCGATGCTCACCACGCCGACTTTACCAGGAGTGGTTATGTACAAGCTTGGGTTTGCAACGGAACTACGGCCCAAGACTGGAGTTTTAGCGGTGGCAAAATTGAGCATGCGGGCAAGTACTGCCTGGCGGTTGAAAGATCAAAAATTGCAATAGTTCCTTGCAGTACAACCCCGTATCAAAACTGGTTGCGTTACGGTGTCGGCTTCAAGAATAATCAAAACGGACAGTGCATGGCATTGCCTAAAGGCATGACTGGTTTACCACTTGTCACAGCCAGCTGTACTTATGTCAATACTCTAGGAGAAAACTGGACGCCTGATGATTGGTCGGGAGTTCCGCTGAGCAATATCTCAAGTCCGGAGTGTAAGCAGAACTCATTAGGGGCACGTGTGGCTTGCGTAGCCGAGCAGCAATGGTTGGCGTGGCAGACCGAGCCTAAACTCCAACCAGTATTGATGTCTGATTATACTGCCGGTAATTCGAATGAAGAGTGGTGTGCAGATTTCGTTAGCTATGTATATCTGCAGGCCGGTTCACCTTTTACGACCGGAGAACGGGGTATCGGCGGCTGGGATGAATATAACGCAAATAATATTATAGATACAGGGATGTTCACTTATCATTCAGCTAATAGCGGCTATCAACCTAAACCTGGCGACGTGGCTTACTTTAATTATTTGGGTGGTCATGTTGAAATAGTGGTTAGCGGAGGCAGGCATCCAACGTTCATTTATGGAGATTCAGCAACCATTGATCCGCTTACCGGGAACGGTGATATGGCCAAAAATCAGATCGTTAATGACGGCAGCGCCGGCGGTTTAGTTTACTATCTTTCCCCCAACTAACACGACTCTCTTAAGGAGTAGTTTAGAGATGAATGTATAATGGGTACACGTTATGTCAAAAGTCCTTGCGCGGTTTAACGAGTACCTGCGCTCGAATAAGTTTTATCGTTTGATTCTTATTGTCTTCGTTATTGAGGCATCCTGGATTGCGTTATCGGCCAAGTATCCGCAGGCGTTTGATGAAAACTTCCACTTTGGCTTAATCAAAATCTACGCGCATTATTGGCTGCCTTTTTTAACTACTCAGCCTCCGCATGCTGATGCCTATGGGGCCGTAGCGCGCGATCCATCATATCTTTATCACTATCTGATGAGCTTTCCTTACCGCTTAATTAACCTGTTTGTCAAAGGGCAGACAGTGCAAGTCATTATCTTACGTTTTATTAACATTGGATTTTTTGCTTTCGGGCTTGTCCTGTTCCGCAAAATCCTTCTTAAAGTCGGTACCTCAAAGGCCCTGACTAACCTTATACTAACCCTGTTTATTTTTATCCCGATTGTTCCCCAATTAGCGGGTCAGATTAGCTATGACAATTTACTTTTTTCGCTGACTGCGGCCATGATCCTATTTGGCTTTAAGGTAATGGATGAAATTAAATCCCGTCGGGCATCAATTTTAAGTATTACGTTATTTTTAGGGTCAGGTCTCCTAGTGAGTCTGGTTAAATATGCCTTTTTGCCGATCTTTGCCGGACTGCTTCTTTTTCTGATTGGAGTAGCTTACCACTATAACCACAAAAAACTTAAGAACTTTTTTTCCCAACTAATTAAGAACTGGCATCGACAAAGTAACTTTGTAAAATTGGGACTGGTGTTAGCTTTCATGGTGCCGCTCGGGATGTTTTGCCAGCGGGACTTGGTGAACCTAGTGGCTTATCACTCGATTGAACCAAACTGCAGTGAAGTGCTGTCGGTAAAGAGCTGTATGGCATATAGCCCGTGGGCCTACAATTACAAAAAGCATGCGGAACTTATCGCTAAGGGAGGATCATCGATTCTAGGCAACCCGATTGTCTATCCATTCCAGTGGCTGTACTGGATGTGGTACAGGCTGTTTTTTGCGGTTAATGGGCCAGAGAGCCACTTTAAAAACTATCCGCCCCTACCGCTTCCGAGTGCGGCAGCGCTAGTCTTGATTGTTGGCGGAATAGCAGCGCTCATTAGGTGGCGCCGCAAGCTGTTTAAAGGCAATTTACGGCTTAAGCTGCTCCTAACGGTAACGGCGACTTATCTCATAGCACTGATGGGTCAAGGCTACTATACCTATAGATATACAGACGTACTTGAAAATATGAACGGGCGTTATTTAATCCCGATTATGCTGTTTGGCGCGGTAATGTGCGCTCAGGCTATCAGTTTAACTTTACGTCGCCAACAAAACCGCAAGGTGGTGTTTGCTGTTATGGCGCTGTTTCTTTTTCTTGAAGGCGGAGGGGTGTTTACGTTCATTTTGCGCAGCAATGCCTCTTGGGACATCAATAACAAAACTGTCGTTACGATCAATAATACTGCACGTAAGGCCGTTCAGCTTGTGGTCGTTAGCGGCCCTAAAAGTTATTCGTCTAAACTATGGTTCTTTAACTAGGCTGCTATTATCTCCGTACAGCTGACGCTTCTGCAACTCAAGTAAATCTTCAGTCATAATGCGATTGATGCGGATTAAGTCGGCGATTACGCCAAGGGCAAAACTAACGAAACTGATCACGACGAACATCGACCCAATTAATAGACTTTGCAGGTGGTGAGGACCGAACGGGTTTTTGGTCGTAATTGTCAAAACCGTGAAGTTGATTAGTGGTATTAGACCGATGACCAACAAAATTCCACCTACACTAAAGAAGAGTGCATACGGGCGGTACATTATAAACGCGCGGATAATTGTCACGCTGCTTTTGCGGATATGTTCCCAAGAACTCTTAAATTGGCGCGACTCGCGTAGTTTAGGGTTGGTTGTAATTGGTAAAATTGCCAGTGCATGACCTTTATGAGCCGCTTGAATTGTGGTTTCGGTTGCCCAGCTGTAGTCGGCAATAGGGTTCAGCTGCATGGCGGCTCGTCTCGAGTAAGCCCGGAATCCGCTGATCGCATCCGGTATGTTAGTCCCAGCTGCGAAATTAAGTACCATTGTTCCGAATTTTTGAAAGAACTTCTTGCGCCGCGAGAAGTGGTTAATGGTTTGAGTTTGCCGGTCAGCAATAACGGTGTCAGCTTTCCCGTCTAAAATCGGCTTGATCAAATCCGGAATCCGTTCCTGCGGGTATTGGTTATCGCCTTCGGTCAGCACTATAATATCTGCACCCATTTCCAGGGCCCGATTGAGACCATGCCTGAAACTGCGCGATAGTCCTTGATTGGTAGTATGGATTAAAAATTGTTTGACACCGTACTTTTTGGCGACTCCAATTGTTTTATCAGTTGAGCCGTCGTCAATTAATAAAACCTCAATATTATCGATGCCTGAGATTTTTTTGGGCAAAGACTTTAACACCAAGGGTAGAGTAGCCTCTTCGTTGAGGCACGGTATCATGATCACAAGCTTCATAACTTTAATGTTAGTATAGCAAGTAAGTAAATCTTCTTCTAGCCGTGCGTTATGCCAAAGCTCGGATTTGCTACTGCCGGCCAGCAGTAGCATGAGTTATACATCTATCAACTAAGGCTTAGGTGTGCGCTTTACACTTAAGCTGGCATAGTGCTCATGGATAAGAGGTGTATATCATGTAAAATTTTAACGTGTCTCCTTATTACGAAAAACTGCCGCGGGAGTCCAGATATCCATTAACTATGTCTGGTATTTTTTATGCCATTGGAGGAGCGGGTATTTGTGCTTCGGAAACATTGTTGCATGCGCCGTGGCCAGTTCAGTTTTACAGCCGGCTCGGCGATTTAGCTATGGCTGGCGGCACTTGCTTAGTTTATGCGATTGATCGCCGCCGGAATCGTTCTTCCTCCTGAAGTACTTACAACTGACGTCTGTTAAACTAAAAACAGTTAATTATGTTTATGTCTAAACGTAAGCGGTTTAGCCCGATAAATGTAGGATTAGCAGTGGTGGTGCTAGCCGGGTTGGCATATGTCGGCTGGTCATTGACCAAACATCTTAGCACAAGTGCAACCAGTAGCTATCTGCAAGCTAAATTAACTGATAGGCTCAATGCAAGCCCAGATTTTATTAATCTGAGTAAAGATTTAAAGACTATTAATCTAGCAATTGAACAGGAGAATAGAGATATTCAAGCTACCTCAACAATGAGCAGCCTTAAACCGGACTCATTGAGTGTTCATACCCAATTGATAAGTAGCTGGCTAAACTTGGCGAGGGGTGAATTATCGGTCACTGAATTTTTAAGTCCGGCAGCTCAAGGTCAGCTAGTATTTGAGCTGAGCCGTTTGCAGGCGGAGCTTACTCCTTATAAGACCAAGCTAGTTAGTCTGAATCACCAAAAAACATTCGTCAATGAATACCTGATTTTACTGCCCAAAATAGCCGAAATTAAAGTTTTTGATGATCAGCAGGCAGCCGAAAGCTTACTTATGCAATTATCCGGCATTCTAAGCCGCGCGATAATCCAGGCCGGAGTTAAGGGGGTAGATGCAACTGACTATGAAGCAGATCTGACCACCTTAATGTCTGATGTCACGAGAGGAGCGAAACTGTCGGCAGTTAGCGAAAACGCATTGGCTGCAAATGGAGTAATGATATCGCGTTTAAAAGCCAATCTGACTGCGGCCAAGCTAGATATTGATGCAGCCCAAAACGCGGCCGAAACAATTGTCAGCGGATTATGAGCGAAACCGTAAAGCGCCCGCAACTCATCAAGAGCCTGGTCTTTTTGATACGCGGCGAACAGCTTTTGCTAGGGATGAAGCGCCGCGGATTTGGTCAAGGGCTATTTAACGGGATTGGTGGCAAAGTTAAATCCGGTGAAGATATTTTAGAAGCGGCAACTCGGGAATGTATGGAAGAGATTCAAGTGAGGCCGCACAGACTTAATCCGATAGCCAAACTGAGCTTTATTAATCAGCGGTATGCTGACAATCTGGTATTTGCCTTTAGCTGCGACCAATGGGCCGGCACCCCATCAACTAGCGAAGAGATGATACCAAAATGGTTTAATCTCAGCGATATTCCATATGACAAAATGTGGGAAGGCGATAGCTACTGGCTGCCCAGGGTATTAGCTAACGAGAAAATAGCCGGTGTCTTCTACTTCGATAATCAAGATAGGCTGCTAGATTATCACATCGCTACGTTGTTAGAGGTAGAGATTAGCAACCTGAACCAGTTCTGAAACCGGTCTTTTTAGGAAGCGACCATAACAGCTATACTGCCAGGTGATATGAAGGGCGAGCTTGACTCTAGCGACGACTTCGCAATACTGATAGGCGCAGCTTTAATCCTAATATACGTTTGGCGCCATCTTGCAAGTTTAGGACGGTTACTTAATAGTTTCTGGGTATTGTTAGTATTAAGTGGAGGCTGCGCAGCGGCGTTCTTGCTCTTTTGGAAGCAGATTCATTTGAAACATCGACCAAGACTTAAACCGGCTCGTTGGCAAAATATGACCGGGGCTGAGTTTGAAGATCAAGTGGTACTGTGGTTAAAGCACAGAGGCTTTAATCAGGTAGTAAAAACAGAATATTATGACCGGGGTATAGATATTATTGCCGCTAAGCCCGGAATTATGCTCGGCGCACAAGTTAAGCGGGCAAGCCGTCCGGTTGGTATTGCGGCAGTGCGGGCGGCAGTTGCGGGGATTAACAGCTATGGTTGTAATCAGGCGATGGTGGTGACTAATTCAACCTTTACTGCCCAGGCCAAGCGGCTGGCCAGGGATAACGGATGCAGCCTGGTTGACGGGGTTCAGTTGACATCTGAGGCTGCGCTAAAGCCATAAGCCCGCAAGCTGAAAATAAAGCCGGTCAAAACCTTTGCTTAAGCTTGCAATCGAGGTGCAATTAGATGTAAAAAAGTTGTATGGAGAGAGAAAAGCAGCCGTATAGAAGCGAACCTCAAAAAATCTCACATTCTGTTAAAGTGTATCGAGAAGTAGGTAGGGGGATGCTTGACTTTACGGAGGTGGTGCCGGCAGAAGAGTTTGATGAATTAGTCGCAGTGTCTTTGGACCTGCGCCGCAATAATCCTCCAGATAAGGATATGGTTCGGCGCAAGACTCTTAATCAATTTAATCACCTGCTACATACAGCCGCCAAGGAAGGTAGTCCGTCTTTTAGCTACGAGGTAGCTTGTTTTGAGCATGAACTACCTGTTTACAAAGAAGCGATGGATGATCTGGTGGGGATGTTAAATAGTAGAGCCAAGAATTACCAAGCGCGTTTAACTTTAGCGACTCTTGAGATTGGTCAACTAGACAAGGACAGATGGGGTGATTTGCCAAACCGGCTGCTTAGGCTGGCTGTTGCTACCGGATTAAGCGGCTATGATATAAATTTAGATCATGGCGTCTAGCGGCTTTAAGAGAATATGCGGTTAAATTCCCCGGGCGCTGGCTTCTTGGATTCTTGGCGAGCTGCCTAGGGTAATGATGCCGCCAACAAGCAAAAGCGCACAAACTGAAGCTAACGTTAACGCCTTAAATGAACTGTTGTAACTGTCACCGAAGATCATGATACCGATAACAACAGCGATTGTGGGCTCAAATACCTCCATGACCGGCTGCGAGACCGCTAGCGGTCCGGCTCCGTAAGCGTTGAGCATCAGATATAGCGAAGCAATACCCGATAAAATAAAAGCAAAAATCGGCCAGCTCGTCAGCATGGATAAGACCCCATGCCGGTTCAGGTCGTTCAGACTCAGTTTGACGAAGGCGGCGTTCATAGCATAAGTGGTAGCGGCAGCGGTCCCAGCTAACAACGCGCGCAGATTAGCGGATCGTAATCGGCGTACGACTACCGCTAAAACTATAGTTATAGGAGTAACAATCGATACTAATATTATCCAAGGTTCGGCGGAGTAATTAAGATGACCACCAGTCGGGTTAGCGGCGACGAAGATACCGGTTAGCCCAAGGATGATTGCTGTTACTGCGAGCAAATCACGTGGCTTTATATGAATGCCGAGCTTCCAATGGATCAGCACTAACAAAAATACCAGGTCACAGGTGAGTAACGGCTCGACGATGATCAAGGGGCCGTTTTTAAGCGCTATGGCCTGCGCTGCAAAAGCGACCACCTGCAGCAGTAAGCCAAACAGAAACAGCCGGTTTCGAATCATCTCATAAACAAAGCGGTGGCTGAACAACCGCCGCGCATCAGGCTTAGCCGTTGCAACCCGCTGAATTACGGCTGCCGCTGCATTAAACATTGCCGCAACGACGGCCCCAGCATAAACAATCGCAAGCATCGTTAACTAATTGTAGAGCAAAGATGCCGTTTTATGCACAGCAGCTCTAGTTATGACGCTTTAAACAAATTTAAATTAATCAGCGAAGCCTGACTTTTTAACCAATTAGTATTTACGACTTATGCCAATATTGCGCTGAATTAGTCCCGGCTCCCTAAACGTATTTGCCTTAGCATGTTATAGTATTTTTTAGAGGATAAGCTCTCAGCTTATATTAAGAAAGGAGATGACATGTCAAAGTCGACAATCTGGAGCATTGCGGGGATAGTGGTAGTCATAGTCGCTGTAGTGCTAATTATCATTTTCGTCCCGAACGGCTCAAGTAGCAAAAAGCCTACAAACAGTAGTGCTACTAATACCAAAAATACAGCTATCATTAATACTATAAAAGCTAATTTTGCCAGTTTCTTTGCGGCCAATACCACAATGTCGGAGCGACAAGCGCTGTTACAAAACGGCAGTCAATTTGCGCAGCCGATGCAGGCAGAGTTTACCGCTCTTGCCGGTCAAAAACCTAGCTTGACAATCAACAGCGTTTCTCTGTCGAACGCCACAACTGCACAAGTCAATTACACTGTCAATCTTAACGGTCAGCCGGTGCTAAAAGATCAAAAAGGTGAAGCCGTAGAAGTTAACGGTAAGTGGCTGGTTAGCGACTCAACACTTTGCCAGCTGTTCAGCCTAAGCGGATCAACACCATCGATCTGCAAAAACATCAGCTAGAAACTAGGCAAGTATGTTGGCTTGGTTGACCAAGAGAGTTGCCAGTCATTCATTGGCGGTTCTTAGCGTCATACTTTTCCTAACATTTTTAGACAATACGATCGTTGCGGTAGTGCTAGCTAACGTGCAGTCGACTCTTGCGGCAGGAGTGCAGGCTTTGCAGTGGGTGGTCGACGGCTACATGCTAGCCTTCGCTGTATTCATGTTAAGTGGTGGTACACTCGGGGATTTACTGGGTCGTAAGAAAGTGATGCTCTCCGGAGTCAGCCTGTTTGTAATTGGTTCGTTGATTGCTGTGCTAGCTCATTCGGTAGATATGCTGATTGCCGGCCGTGTGGTTATGGGACTGGGCGCCGCCGGCAGTGAGCCCGGCACATTGTCGATGATCCGTCAGCTTTATCCAGAAAGCCGCGCGCGAGCCAAGGCGTTAGGGGTTTGGGCGGCCGTCAGCGGTATTGCGCTGGCTTTTGGGCCAATCATTGGCGGCATTATAATCGGCTTTTCAGACTGGCGCGGAGTTTTTGTGTTTAACATCATTTTCGGCTTAATTGCGCTGATTGCCGGCTGGCGTTTCCTGCCTGAGAGCTCCGATCCTGGAAGTCGTCATTTAGACGTTTACGGCTTAATTAGCGGCGGCATTGCCATATGTGCAGCAGCTACGGCCGTAATATTGGGAGAGAATTCCGGCTATGGCAGTCATCTGATCGTAGCGCTATTTGTTTTGTCCGGTGTGTCCGCCTTGGTTTTTGCGCTCATCGAACGACAACAGAAGGATCCGGTTCTGCCGCTCAGGCTGTTTAAGAAGCTGCGTTTTTCAATTGCTAACACTGTCGCTTTTACTGCCAATTTCGGGATTTTCGCTGTTTTTTTCTTCGTGGCTTTATACCTGCAGTTTATAGTCGGGTTCTCAGGCTATCAAATCGCGGAGGCCTTCATTTCGATGACGGTAGCGATAGTAATAGCAGCATTAATTACAGGGCGGATTTACTCGTTTACCCGTACTTTGCCCCTTGTTGTATTAGGCGGTATTCTCTCGGGTGCGGGCATTATTGTCTTAAATCAGATTATTAAACCGGACGTGACGGCAGCTGAGTTGTCATGGGTACTGGCACTAACCGGTCTTGGCTTCGGTATTTTACTTGTGACTATGACTTCTAGCGTATTGAACATTGTCAGCGCTAAGCGCTCGGGCATGGCTTCCTCAACCGTAAATACCTTTCGTGAATTAGGGGGTGTGTTTGGGGTGGCCGTGCTCGGGTCGATCGTTAACGCTCAACTGACTTCCGGTCTGGTTGGCAAGCTTAAGGCCCTGAATTTACCTACCAACTTCCAGGCGTTCGTTATCTATGCCATCACTCATGGTGGCCATGTTCCGACCAATGCTCGTATATCCATATCTGAATTGGCCAGTCATGCCTCGCTTGTCCAAAGTGTGACGCTAGTGGCATACGCAGCATTTGGGCACGGATTGACGATTGCCCTCAATATAGCAGGGTTCTTGTTGCTTATAGTGGCTTTAGTATCAGGGGCTCTGTATTTATTAAGACGCGGCTATGAGCTAGAAGCCGGTGAAGCAGCTTAGCCTAAAAAAGTTTTAACCATCATGCTTGAACGTTCTTCATAGATAGTTCGGCGATCAACTAAGTGACAGCTGGCGCAAATAATCCCTAAGGTCTTCTTTAATGTCCGGCTGCTCAAGCGCAAACTCGATTACGGCTTTTATGTAATCCAGCTTGTTGCCGGCATCAAAATAACTGCCGTTTTTAATTTTACATGCCATCACGCGTTTGCCATCTTTCAGCATCATTTTTAATGCCTCGTTGCTATATAGTTCACTACCTGAAGGAAGCTGACGCCGCGCCTTGCGCAAGTAAGTAAAAATATCCGGAGTCAGTATGTAGCCGCTAACACTTGCCATACTGCTCGGAGCGCTGGCTTTGCCCGGCTTTTCAATGATTTGGTCAATGTTAATCACTCCGTCTTCTATCACTGTTCCGCCAACATAACCGTATTTCTTGTAATCTGCTTCTTCTTTGGTTTGGATAACGCTTAGAACTGGCGCATGGTAGTGATCATAAACATCGATCATCTGGGCGAAACGGGGTGGAGTCGAGCGTATAAAATCGTCACTAAAGGTATAAATAAAAGGTTCATCGCGGATTAAATGTTCAGCATTAAGCAGTGGCGTGCCATTGCCATAGGGTCCTTTTTGCCTGACATAGACAAAGTTTGCCATACGCGCAATGTCTTCAACCATTTTCAGCAGCGGCCGCTTAGCCGAGCCGCCTTGCTTGAGGTTGGCGATTAAGTCTTCCCCGGGACGGTCAAAGTGGTCTTCGATGCTGCGTTTATTCTGGTTCGTGACGATGACGATATCCTCAATGCCGACGCTCACTAGCTCCTCTACTACGTACTGGATTATCGGCTTGTCGACAAGCGGCAGCATCTCTTTGGGCATGGCTTTTGTTTGAGGCAGAAAGCGCGTGCCGAACCCGGCTGCGGCAATTACGGCTTTGGTGATACTGGCCATAGCAGTCATACTATCACAGCCGCGGATAGTCTATCAGCGATTTTACAGTTAGTATTGGGATTATAGCGGCGTCAATGAAAAAAACTATCTTGGGCGCCGCTGTTTTAGGAGTTTACGGGATTTATTCTGTGGGGGTACGTCATCAGCATCCGACTATTGCTCCGCCACTCTCGTTGCAAGGGACTAAGTCCAACTCCGCTCTTGCTAGAACCAGTTCAAGTTCTAGCGGCAGCGGTTCGGCGGGCAGCAGTGCGCCGCCTTCGAACTCCAAAGGGATTTACCGAAACGGCGCTTATACCGGGTCGGTAGCTAATGCCTATTACGGTAATGTCCAGGTGGCGGTTACTATTAGCGGGGGCAGGATAGTTGGCGTGAAGTTCCTGCAATACCCGAATTCTCATTCGGCCTCGGTCTATATCAACGAGCAAGCGATGCCTTATCTGAAAGAGGAAACTATTCAAGCCCAAAACTCCAACGTTCAAATTATCACTGGTGCGACTTTTACGTCTGAAGCGTTCATACAATCACTCCAGTCGGCACTTGCTAAAGCATAAGGATTTATATTTGATGCGCCGAACCGAAATTATTATGGGTATGCCAATAACAATCGAAATTGTGAATAATGCTTCTCGAAGTTTTGTGGCGGATTTGTTTAACTTTTTTCGTGCCGTTGACTGCCGCTTTAGCCCCTACAAAAACGATAGCGAACTGGCAAAAATTAACCAGGGGCTGCCACAAGATAAGTGGTCAAAAGAGATGAAAGAAGTGATGCGTTTAAGTGAGCAGACGAAGCAGATCACTTATGGTTATTTCGACATTAACCGCAGCGGCAAACTGGATCCCTCGGGTATAGTTAAGGGCTGGTCAATAGCTCAAGCTGCCAAGCGGTTAAAAAAACACGGTTTAGTGGATTTTTATGTTGAAGCCGGCGGAGATATTCAAGCTGAAGGCCACGCCGCCAAAGGCGAAGGATGGTTAGTCGGGATTCGCAATCCGTTTAAAATTGATGAAATTGTCAAGGTACTAAGCATTAGCGGCCAAGGTGTAGCAACTAGCGGAGCATATATTCGCGGCGAGCATGTGTACAATCCACTTAATAATTACACCAGTCCTAAGGGAGTAGCTAGTATTACCGTTATCGCTACCGATATTTTGGATGCTGATCGGTTCGCGACTGCCGCTTATGCAATGGGCATGAAGGGGATCAATTTAATACGACAACTACCGGGACTCGAAGCCTACCAAATCAATAGTGACGGCAAGGCAATTTATACCCCAGGATTCGAGGCTTATGTGGC
This sequence comes from bacterium, assembly GCA_021800155.1. Lineage (GTDB taxonomy): Bacteria > Patescibacteriota > Saccharimonadia > Saccharimonadales > UBA4665 > JAJZWH01. Next base: position 4,902 of record JAJYZG010000009.1, on the reverse strand, counting down.
TTAAATCGATAGATAAAATCATTGATCACATTACAATGTATAGGCTACTGCTTTATTACCTGACGGGCCTGATTATTGTGGCGGTGGTGTTAAGCGCGAGTGGAGTGATGCAATATGCCGCTGTTGACATAGTGATCTCGGCTGCCGTATTAGTGTTCGCTTGCTGGATCATCAATAAGATACTAGCGAGTATTTTTGATGCTCCAGTCAACCCGGAGTCTTCGATTCTCACCGGTCTAATACTGGCGCTCATTATTCAGCCTAATCCAACCGGGTTTAATCTATTGTTTATGCTGGCTGCCGCAGGGCTAGCTATGGGCAGCAAGTACATTCTTACATATAAACGCAAGCACATCTTTAATCCGGCGGCAATTGCCGTGTTCTTGACTGCAATTGGTCCTCACCAGACGGCGGATTGGTGGGTTGGTACTGTTGCGATGCTGCCTTTTGTAATTGCCGGCGGTCTATTGCTAGTACGCAAAATCAGGCGAGAATCGATGGTTATAACCTATCTAATAGCTACGATCATCACGACTGCCCTTTTTGCTTTGGCTGCCCATGCCAATTTGCTTAGTGACTTAAAGGACATGGCGTTAACTTCGGCAGCCTTCTTTTTAGGCTTTGTAATGCTGACTGAACCATATACCTCACCTGATACTAAGACCAAGCGCTTATTCTATGGTGCTCTGGTAGGAGTTCTGATTGCTCCGCTGTTTCATATCGGGCATTATTATACGACTCCGGAAGCCGCATTGGTTATAGGTAATTTGTTTGCATTTTTCATAAGCGATAAGACCAAGTTGTTTCCGGTCTTAAGGCGCAAGTATCTGATTGCCAAAAACAGCGCTGAGTTTGTGTTCGCAACTAACGCGCAGGTTGCATATCAGCCAGGTCAGTATATGGAATTCACTTTACCGCATGAAAGCACTGACAGTCGTGGATCACGCCGCTATTTCAGTCTGTCTTCATCACCGACCGAACCGGATATTAAGATCGGTGTACGTTTCTACAAGAAGGGTAGTAGCTATAAATCTGCTCTATCTAACATGGATCCGGGTGACTATATTACTGCCGCGCAGCTCAGTGGCGATTTTGTGTTGCCAAAAGATCAGAAAACTAAGCTGGTGTTTATTGCCGGGGGTATCGGCATTACACCTTTTAGAAGCATGCTCAAGTTTCTGATCGACAAGCATCAAATACGGGATATTACACTGCTTTATGCGGTGAGCTCTCCTGAAGATATTGCATATCGAGAGACTATCGATGCAGCCAGGGATAAGCTAGGCGTTAAGGCTACTTACATATTTAGCCGCAAACGGTCCGTTAAGAGGCCGAATGAACTTAACGGGCGTATTAATCGAGTGATGATTGAGCGTTTAGTCCCAGACTATTTGGAGCGCACATTTTACATATCCGGACCATTTACTATGATCAAGGACATAAAGGGTACATTAGTTAAGCTTGGCGTACCTCGTGCTAACATTAAGGTTGACTTCTTTAGTGGTTATGCCTAGAGAAGTTATGGTTTTGACATATAATTTGAGGAGCAATAGATGGTTCAAGCTATGGTAACTACGCCAGCAGATAAAATTAACTACTATGACGACAAGAAACATAATTATGTTGACTTCTGGGCAGGGCGTGATTACGAGCATGAATCCGAATTGATGGCGATTCACAAACTGCTAAAAAATCGTCATTACAAGCTGGCGATGGATTATGGCGGCGGCTACGGACGGCTTACCCCGACCATTACGCGCTATGCCGAAGAAGTTATTCTGGTCGATCCCTCAGTCAAACAGTTAAATTTGGCCAAAAAACAGCTACATGGACCGGCTGTAAGCTTTGTAATCCAAGAAAAAAAGGACAATGTTCCTGCCAAGGACGCTTCAATTGATCTACTGGTCATGATTCGAGTCTCGCACCATTTACCCGACCCAGGACCGGTCATCAATGAAATTAACCGGGTACTAAGACCGGGCGGTGAGGCTTTGATTGAAATAGCCAATGAGGCGCATTTTGTGAATAGGCTGCGTTATTTAAGACGGTTCAAGGCCGTTCCCAAAGAAGCGGTGCCAATTGGTGTTCACGCTAACGGAAAAGAAGACCGCACGCCGTTTGTTAATCATAATCCGTTAACGATAGAGCAGGCGTTTGCTGAGCTCGGTTTGCGGCGGATTGGCAAACTAAGCGTGTCTAATTTTCGCCACAGTTTATTTAAGCAGCATATACCGATGAAAGTTCTACTACTGGGGGAACGCATGCTGCAACGTCCGTTTTCGCTGATCAATTTCGGACCGAGTATTTTTATTTTATTTAAAAAGCCCGAGAACTAGCAATGAGAGCAAGCTCGAAACATAGTTTAAAGATTATAGCGCTGGCTTTGCTGGCCGCTATTATCTTTGGGGGTGGTGCATATTATCTTCATGCCCTGACTAATGGTCAGAATACGACTAAGACTGCTACTAAGAGCCTACCGGTTACCACTACTGCTACTCCCAAGAAAAGCACAAAGCCTATAAGTGCGGGAGGTAGTATCGGCCACATTTTTATAATTATGATGGAAAACCGGACTTATAGCTCGATTGTCGGTAATCCAAGCGCACCTTACCTTAACAGTTTAATTGCTCACTCGGCTCTAGCGACTAACTATTTTGGCGTTACTCATCCGAGCTTGCCCAACTATCTAGCAGTAACCAGTGGCTCAACTGACTCTACGACTACTGATTGTAACCCTCCCGGCGCTGGCTGTATCGTTAATGTAACCAATATCGCCGACTCAATTCAAAATAGCGGTAGAACCTGGAAAGCCTACGCAGAAGGTATGCCCTCTCCTTGCTATATGCTAAACAATTTAAGCACTAACTTTGCAACTAAGCATGTGCCGTTTCTTTACTATAACGACATAGTTTCCAATAATCAGCGTTGCGATAGCCATGTCGTATCCTATAGCCAACTGGCAACCGATCTAAAATCCGCTCAAACTACGCCAAATTTTGCATTTATCACACCAAACTTATGTAATGACATGCACGACTGTTCAACTAGCGTGGGTGATACCTGGCTGTCCGCTAATGTTCCCATAATTTTGAACTCCCCTGCGTTCACATCTTCACCGTCGCTGCTGGTGATTACCTGGGATGAAGGAAATGCAGCCGATAATCATATTGCTACGATTTTCGCCGGTTCGGCTGCAAAAAGTGGCTACCAGAACAGCACCGCTTTTAACCACTACTCACTTCTGCATACGATTGAGTATGTTTGGGGTCTCAAGCCGCTGACTGCCAACGACCAGAACGCACCGCTGATGACCAGCCTGCTTACTAAAAGTTAAACTTAAACTCATGGTACAACATATTCCTAGCTACATTCAGACCTTAGCGCCCGTAGTTGACCAATATGGTTATCTGGCGGTCGCCGGTTTACTGTTTCTTGAGGATTTCGGAATCCTGGTGCCAGGCGAAACTGTCCTGATAGCCGCGGCGTTTTATGCGGGTCTCGGCCAACTCAATATTTTATTCATCATATTAATTGGATTTTCGGCTGCGGTGGTTGGAGATAACGTCGGCTTTGCAATCGGAGAGTACGGCGGAAGACCGCTTATAGAACGCTTTGGTCGTTATGTGCTACTGACTAAAGAGCGCCTGGATAAGGCTGAACACTACTTTAATCGCCACGGCGGTAAAATAGTGGCGGTTGCGCGCTTTATTGACGGTTTGCGCCAATTAAATGGAATCATTGCCGGGATTAGCGAGATGCGCTGGCTAAAATTTATTACTTTCAATGCCATCGGTGCAGCGGTTTGGGTAACGTTCTGGTCGTTAGTTGGGTACTATGGCGGAGAACATATAACAACCTTCCTGCACGTTGATCTATATATTACAATCGCGGTCGTTATCTTAATAGCGGCGCGCTTGGTATATAAGCGCTTAATTAAGCCCAGAAAAACTTAGCTAGGTTTTATTTTTTGCCAGTGACTGACAGAGAAAGCATTAAGGTAGTTGTGTTAGATTCCGGTTATGTCTACAATAGCTTTAGATATGCAAGACGATCAATTCGGTAAATCTCAGAAGATTGTCATTGTCGAGGACAATGTTAGTTTGGCGGATATCTATAAGACTCGACTTGAGCTACTCGGCTATAAGTGCTTTACGGCGTATGATGGCATTGCAGCGCTTAATATAATTGAGCACGAGCTCCCGGATTTGGTTCTATTGGATTTAATGGTACCGAAAATCGCTGGTGATCAGATTTTAGAGACAATGCGTAAGAGCGCTTGGGGGCGTAGCATACCTGTGTTTATTATCTCAAACCTCAACGAGGCAGACGCGCCGGCCGGGCTGCGCGAAATGGGCATCGAGGGTTATGCTGTTAAAGCCAATCTGTCTAACAATCAGCTTGACCAACTGGTAGATAATATCTTAAAACCAGCTGAACAAACTGAAGATGTCGTGCTTGAAACTAAAGACAACTCAGGCGAAGAAGGTACAATTTCACTCGGAACGCACCAACAGCGATAGCCGGGAAGAATTCAATCATCATATTGGGCAAGCATGGAATAGTTGCTTATTTTGATTATCTTAGTATGAGCAGCTCATCCCCGAAGCTAGTGGTTAGGCTGACATCATTTAAACCAAAGTGTAGAATTGTTGCCTGAATATCGTCGGTACCTAGTCTCTGCACTATAATGAGTAAGCTCTGGTACACTCAATAAATCCAGCAGATACCGGCAGTATATATGGTTGGCTTTACGGACTTTAATGATATAACTGAGCCGGCGACTATCCCCTCAAAGCAAGGAAGCATGTAGTGGAGGAGACGGAAAACTTCTTGAACTAGAGATAACTCAACTTGGCTCAGAAGATATTAAAGTTAGCTATCCGCAGAAACTGGCGAAATCTT
>JAJYZG010000032.1 GCA_021800155.1 bacterium | reverse complement strand
CGTGGCATTGCCGCTGATCGGCAGTCTCGACGATGCTGTTGAACGCGACCATTATTTAAACAGGCTCTCTAAAATGTTGGATGTCAGCCGATCTTCACTCGAAGAAAAAGCCGGTCAGGGAAATGAGCCTGCAAGAGTTCTTAAAAAGCCTAAGATTAGTCCTGTTGTGGCAGATCGCCAGCAGATTGAGTTAGTTAAGAATGAGGATCATCTACTGTCACTGGCACTAAAACATGAGTCCATCAGACGACATTTTTTAAGTATGAAAATAGATATGTTTTACCGTGATCCGGCTAAGAAGCTGTTTAAAACACTAAAGGATCGGCCCGATATCCCAATACATAAGCTCACTAGCTTGGATGAAGTTGCAGACTATGTTAAAATACTACTGTTACAGTATGAACAACTCTACCAGGATCTGGAGCTTAGCGAGCTGACTTATGAAGCCGAACGCTTACACACCCGTCTGGTAGAGTTCTATGTTAAACAACAGAAAAATCGAATCGCAATAAAACTGGCTGAAGCTAATGAAGAGCAGACTGCGCGTTTGCTGACTGAGGCTAGCCGGCTAGACAACCTACTAAAAATTAATTTAGACGAGAAGGAAGTTCATGCCAAAGAAAAAACCAGTGAATAATATTTTAGCGTCAGACGACATGAACGTACGCAAGGACGCTCTGTTTGCTAAAGCCAAAAAAGACGGTCAGATCTCTCAGCGGGAGATATTTGAAGCTATACCTGACGAACCTGCTAATACCGAGATTCTTGACTCTCTATACACGGCGCTAGCTGATACAAATATCGAAATTACCGCGGCTGAACCAGATGAAGAAACTAATTTTTCAGACGAGTGGACCGAAGAAGCTATAGAGGATGAAGCCGAAAGCACAGTGGTCTATTTAGATGACGACGTAGCCGATGATTCAGTGCGTTTGTACTTAAGAGAAATCGGCAAGATCCCTCTACTGAACGCTGAAGAAGAATTGACGCTGGCGAAAAGAGTAGTTGCAGGCGACAAAGAAGCCAAAGACAAGATGGCTGAGGCTAACATGCGTCTTGTCGTATCGATCGCCAAACGTTATGTCGGTCGCGGCCTTGATTTACTAGATCTGATTCAAGAAGGCAACACCGGCTTGCTAAGAGCAGTTGAAAAATTCGACCCGGACAAGGGTTTTAAGTTTTCAACTTACGCTACCTGGTGGATCCGCCAGGCAATTACCCGTGCGATTGCCGATCAGGCACGTACAATCCGGATCCCGGTACATATGGTGGAAACCATAAATAAGCTGCTGAGAACCCAGCGCCGTTTAACACAGGATCTCAACCGCGAGCCGACAAACGAGGAAATCGCCCAGGCGATGGAGATTGATGTCGATAAGGTGGAACACATCATGAAGATCAAGCAGGATATCTCAAGCTTAGATGCCTCAATTCGTGATGATGAAGAAGATTCGGTGTTGGCGGATTTCATTGAAGACGAGGACACGATTAGTCCGGAGGAGTCAGCAACCGGCCAGCTACTCAAAGAACAGGTTAAAGATATGCTGGGAGCACTGACGGAGCGCGAGCAAAAGATTCTAAAACTGCGGTTTGGCTTGGAGGATGGCAAGAGCCATACGCTTGAAGAAGTCGGCCAAGAGTTTAGTGTGACCAGAGAAAGAATTCGTCAAATTGAAGCTAAAGCTCTAGCAAAATTACGCAAACACCGTGATGCAAAAAAATTGCATGATTACATCAAATAAAATTTGCGACTATGACACCAAAGCTAATTGGTATTTCTGGTACCAACGGATCCGGTAAAGATACGATCGGCCATTTGTTGGCAGATAAACACAATTTCCTGTTTATTTCAGTATCAGATATTTTACGGCAGGAACTTAAACGCCAGGGTAAGGAACCTTCCAGAGAGAATATGCGTGAATTGAGTGCCCAGTGGCGTCGGGCGAACGGCACGGGAGTGCTAGTAGATAAAGCGCTCGAGGTGTTTAATCCTATCCAAAACAAGTATCTGGGGCTTGCCATATCCAGCTTGCGTAATCCGGGCGAGGCAGATCGGGTGCACGCGGCTGGAGGGCTAGTGCTCTGGGTTGATGCTGACCCACAGATCCGCTATGCAAGAGTCAACCGGTCTCAACGCGGTAGAGACCGCGCAGCCGACGACAATAAGTCCTATACAGAGTTTTTAGCCGATGAGCGGATCGAAATGAACCGAGAGAAAGGCGACGATACAGCCACGTTATCAATGGCCGATGTTAAAAATAAAAGCGATTTGTTCATCAGCAATAATAGCCAAAGCCTGGATGATCTAGCTAGCATATTGAAACAGCTGCTCGGTTTTTAATCATTAAAGGCTATACTTTAAGAGAACTTATGGCGGTAAAGACATTAGCTATTATTGACGGCAAAAGCGTGTTCTATCGTGGTTATTATGCGATGCCGAATCTGACAACTGATGACGGTATCCCGACCGGCGGTGTCTTCGGCTTTGCCACAATGGCGCTTGAGGTTATCCGTCGGCTAAAACCCGATTACGTAGCGGTTGCCTGGGACAAGCCTAAAACCAATATCCGTAAACGCCTCGAACTTTATCCCGAGTACAAGGCTGGACGTAAACCCGCGCCTGCTGATTTTTACGATCAGGTACCGATTCTTCACGAGCTACTATCTGCGCTCGGGTGGCCGCTGTATGAACTCGATGATTATGAGGCTGACGACATTATGGGGACGCTCGCGGTACAAGCTGCGGCTAAGGGCATCGAAACCATGCTAATTACCTCGGACTTAGATATGCTGCAGTTAGTCAACTCTAAGGTTAAAGTTTATGCGTTAAAACGGGGACTGAGTAATATTGAGTTATACTCATCCAAAACCTTTGAAGCTAAATACAGCCTAAAAGTAAATCAGTTTCTAGACTTTAAAGCTTTAAAGGGCGATTCCTCAGACAATATACCGGGAGTGCCTGGAATTGGCGAAAAGACCGCCATCGAGTTGTTACAAAAGTATGGAACTCTTGATAATATCTATGCCAATATTGAGCTAATTACTCCCACTAAAGTATGTGATAGACTCAAGGCAAACAAAGAGCTCGCTTATTTGAGCAAGAAGTTATCTGCTATCTGGACCGACGCGCCGCTTCAACTGGACCTAAAAGCTAGCGATGGCAGGCAAGCGGACACTAAAGAGCTGACCCGAATCCTTAACAAATTACAGTTCCGTAGTTTACTCCGGCAATTGCCAGAAACATTGACTGCTAAAATGGCGAGCGAGCAGCATGAGTACTCTAATTCGCATATTATTTTAGGACAATGTATACACATTAAAAGGAAATCCCAACTTATTAACCTTAAGTTCGATAAAGTTGAGGCAGTATATATTGCTTCACGCGCCGCCGGTGCGCATGGTCTTGACCCGAAGCTATTGTTTATTAGTGCTGACGGGCACACAACATACATATTGTACTTAGGTGAGCTATTGGGCGCCGAACTTCAACAATGCCTGACCAACCTGCCTCCTTTAATCGGTCACGATCTTAAAGCGACCCTAGAGGTGCTATTAACTCTCGGCATAAATGATTTTCCGCCGGTAGCCCACGATACATTAATCGCATCTTTTGTGTTAAACAGCCTGCGGCGTGAACAAATGCTGACAGAAATGGCGCGGAGCGATCTGGATTACCAGGGAGCGCCGCTAGACAACCTAGATGAGGACGAGTTAGTTGCTAATTGTCCGGTAATCATGGGTACGATTAAGGAACTATTTAATTTACAGAAAAAACAACTGATGGAGGTTAAATCGTTTCGATGGCTGCTGACGAATATCGAATGGCCGATTATACCCGTTCTCGCGCGGATGGAAGTTGCGGGTATCAAACTTGATACTAAATATCTTAATCGTTTCGGTGTTCAAATTGACGATATGCTATCGGATCTTAAGCGGCAGATATACGAGTATGCTGACATGGAGTTTAATATTGCGAGTCCTACCCAACTGGCTGATGTTTTGTTTAATAAACTTGGGCTTGACACTAGCGGGATAAAAAAGGGTAAAAGCGGGTATAGTACTGCGGTTAGCGAACTAGATAAGCTAATTGGCTTACACCCGATTATTGAGTTAATTGAACGTTACCGTGAAGTTGCTAAACTGAAAAACACCTATGTAGATACTTTGCCCAAGCAGGTGGATGCGAACGGCCGTTTGCACACCACATTTAATCTGACCATCGCTCAAACCGGCCGGCTTAGCAGTACTGATCCGAATCTCCAGAACATTCCGATTCGAACCGAACTCGGACGTAAAATTCGTACTGCTTTTATTGCGGACCATGGTAAAACACTAATCAGTGCTGATTACTCACAATTCGAACTTCGCTTGGCAGCGGTTTTGTCGGGTGACGACGACCTGATTGACATGTTTAACCGGGGAGCGGACATCCATCTAATGACAGCAGCAGAGATATACGGACGTAATCCAGAAGATGTCACAAAGCAAATGCGCTCAGCTGCTAAAGCCATCAACTTTGGAATCTTATATGGTATGAGCCCGCACGGTTTAAGTGCGGCAACCGGAATGGGTCGAGACCAGGCGGTCGCATTTATAGATAGCTACAAGAGTCTACGTCGTCCATTGTTTGATTACATGGATAACATTAAAGTCAAAGCACGAAAACAAGGCTATGTTGAGACTTTGTTCGGCCGGCGGCGGCCGATGCCGGATATACTCTCCAGTAACTTTGCGGTGCGTAGTGCAGCTGAACGCGCGGCAATTAACATGCCAATTCAAGGCACAGAAGCGGACCTAATGAAGCTCGCGATGATTAAATGTGAGAATTACTTAGGGAAATTAAACAACGGATCCAGACAGCTGCTGCAGATCCACGATTCGGTTTTAATTGAATGCCCGAAAGAATCTGCAGAGTCGCTGGCTAAAGATATCCAAAATATCATGCAGCATGTCTATGAGTTGCCAGTCAGGTTAGATGTTGATGTTAAGATCGGTGATAATTGGGGCGAACTATAAATCCGATTTGGTTGGCCGGTGTCGAACTATATGATGGCTCCTGACTCGACCGCCTCTGGCTAGAATCAGGCGGAACGCCAGCCAGATTATCCATAGCGCGGAAACAAGCTCCACTAATCCTATAACGCCGCCAATGATACTGTTATGCTTATAAAATTCATATAGCCCCACTAGAAACACCAATCCTTCGCCGGCAATTAGCAATTGCGCTAGACGTTTACTACGACGGTCTTGGGCGGCAAATCCGACCAACCATAGTACACCAAAACAAAATGTTATGAAAACAAAGAACACAATCTGTATAAAAATATTACTGAGGCACCCACCATTACCGTTAACACACTGAGAAACTGACTTGTTGGCGCCGTCAATCACATATAGCAGTGTTAGAAAAATAAACTGAATAGTTGTTGCGATGCCGGTTTCGTAGCGTAACTTAAAAGCCATCAATCAACCTGTTTTTTAACCTTGTTTATTATACGCTTTGTTTTGGCTGGATCATCGGTATTATCGCTAGGACAATGACGGGTTCTTTTTGCGTAGTATTAGCTGAAGTTCCGGGAAGCTCGAAAACTATCAAACTGTACATTGAACACCAACATGACAGGCCCAGCTTGACGAAGCATGGAAGCTCTGGACTTTAACCGAGGTTGTTCGCTTAAGGAGTTACTTTTTGAGCAATTTATATCTAAAAACCGCGTAAAAATCTGCGCCTGTTCAGCTGGAAGCCTACTGCGATCAGCATGATACTTTCAGACAAGACTTCGCTCAATATGTGGTGGTATCTATCAACGACAATGAATTTTTAAGACGAAACTAGATAACTTCTGGCGCACTATCTGCCTACCTGGATCAGAAAGACTAAACTACTTGCAAAATACACACCATATGTTACAATATATATATGTTTGGGAGTCGACAGTTGCAATTTTTGTTAGCTCTTGGTGCTGCTATTGCGTTGATAATAGTTATACTTCTGATCGTATTTGTTCCCTCCGGTCATAAGCCGCCGACACCTACACCGATGGCCGCATATGCCAATAATCCAACCGCCCAGGTAGCTATGCTGATTGATGGACCAACTAATGCGCCCTCACTGCACAGCCAGGTGCAGGTTTATATAACAAACTCGGTCACTACAATTAATATTTTCCGAGGCTATAACGATACGGTAGTTAACTCTAGCACCTTTCCGATGGATGAAGCTGCTTTCCATGTGTTTTTACGTTCGCTGGAAAGTGCCGGATATAATGATGGAATTACTGACTCTAAACTGGCACAGGCTAGTGGAATTTGTCCGTTAGGAGATCGCTATATTTTTACCTTTAACGTTAACGGGGTGCAAAAACAGCGTTATTGGCAAACCAGCTGCGGAGGTTTACATACCTATAACGGCAACCTTCAGCTGACACTGTCACTTTTCCAGGCGCAGGTTCCTGGTTACAGCAATATAATAAGCGATGCCAATATCTAGCCTATTTTAAAACGCAGCTGCTTCTTGGTTCCGGCAGCTTTTGCCAGAGCAGGTGCATTTAGCCTTAGGGTGCTTATCAGCCCGGCGCTGTGACCCGTAATGATGATGTCTTTGCCTGATAGCTTGACACTTACTTCGTGGCCGTAAGTTGAAGCAACGTAAGCCTTGATAGCCTCTACCTCTTCAGGCGGGGTAAAATCTTTGTGTGCAAGGATATCGGCGACGGTGTCCATGAATAAAGTTATACTTAGTTACAAGTATATGCCAGAATTGCCTGAAGTAGAGACCATTAAACGAGGCTTATCGGTCTTGATCGTCAACCGAACGGTTGGTCAAGTAGTTTTTGATAACCCCAAAAGTTTTCCAAACAGCCCTAGCGATGTTAAGCAATTTTTGGTTGGGGCAATAGTTATTCAGGTACATCGCCGCGGCAAAGCCTTGATCTTAACACTCAATAACGGTTACGCATTAATCATACATTTAAAAATGACTGGACAGCTGGTATATGATGGTCCACATCAGCACTTCGGCGCGGGCCACCCCAATAATTCTTTAATCAAACGTCTACCGGATAAAACTACGCGTGTGACGATTACCTTCACTGATGCTAGCCGGCTGTTCTTTAATGACCAGCGGAAATTCGGCTGGGTGAGACTCTACCCGGCTTCCGAGATAGGACGAATATCTTTTTTTGAGCGATTGGGTCCGGACCCGCTTGATCCGGACTTCACCTGGCAAATGTTGAAGCATAGACTGGCGCGCAGGCAACGTTCAACTATAAAAGCAGCTTTGCTTGACCAAACCATAATAGCGGGGGTTGGCAACATCTATGCCGACGAAAGTCTGTGGGGAGCCAAAATTCATCCGGGAACTCTAGTTGAAGACCTAAATGATTCCAACTACAAAAGACTACACCAAGCTTTAATTGAAATATTGACGCTAGCTATTAATAAGGGGGGGGTCAACTGATCGCAACTACGTAAACGCCAAGGGTGAACGGGGGAACTATCTGGAATTTGCGCGAGTATTTAGGCGCGAAGGCCAAACCTGTCCACGTTGTGCTGCGGTGATAGTAAAAACCAGATTAAGCGGTCGCGGTACGCATTTTTGCCCTCATTGCCAAGACCTCAAGTCTATACGCCGGTATAATAAAAAGCAGCAAAAATGAGCATTGTTACACTTACTGGCGACAACTCTTACGAAATTCGTCGCGTTCTGAATGAGCAGATAAACCTACATACTACAGGACGCGATCAATTGGCGATTGAGCGGATTGATGCTACTTTACTGCCAGCTGATGCGGTAGCCGAAGTTGTTGCACGTTTGGATTCGCCATCGTTATTTTCCGGACATAGGTTAGTAATTATCCGAGACTTAAGCTTAAACCCTGACCTTAGCGACCAAGTTATAGAGATTCTTGACATGCCGTTGTCATTTACCAATGTCATAATAGTAGATCCGCACCTCGATCGCCGCAGCAAATTATACAAAGCGTTAATGAACAAAACTGATCTCAGGGAATTTAAAGTGCTTAAAGAACCCGAACTGGTTTCCTGGATTATGAAAACAGTAGACAAACGCAACGGTAAGATCACCCGCAGCGACGCGACCTTTCTGGCTGAGAGGTCTGGTTTAAATCAAGAGCAGGTAAGTCAGGAAATAAACAAGCTGCTGGTTCTAAACCCGACAATTACACGTAATTGGATTGAATTGTTGGTTGAACCGAGTATCGATAGCACGATATTTAACCTTACCGACGCGGCTTTTACCAAACAAAAAGCTAAAGTCCTTACAATCTATAATGAACAACGGCGCTTAGGCAATCAACCGATTAAAATCATCGGGTCGATAAGCTGGCAGCTACATTTGCTGGCTTTAGTTAAAGCCGGCGGCGGCAAACAATCTGAGGAAATAGCAGATACTGCTAGACTTAAGCCGTGGTCTGTTAGTAAAGCCAAGCAGCTTGTTCGAGGGATCAGCCAGCAAGAGCTGATTAATGCCGTCGAACAGTTACTTGCAATTGACGATCGCAGTAAAACCGTTGCACTTAATACTGATGATGCGCTGAAGTACTATCTTCTCAGCCTCTAAGCTATTAACAAACTAACGTTGCATTGACTGCATTAGAGCAGGCTTTAACATCTTTGTTGATCTGTTTATTAACTCCTTGGGTCGTTGATGGGCTAGATTGATTAGGTACACCGAGACCAGAAGGGTTAGATTGGTTTTTGCTGCTGGGCTTTACGTGACCAAGCAGCAGACTCATTAAAATCACTAGTAGGATCAATCCCGCTAGTGCAATTAATAATTTGGTAGGAGGTTTGGCTACTCGCCTTGGGCTAGCTTGTAGGTTATGCAGGGCCAGTATGGCCTGGGCGTCTTTATCTGTAAAATTAGTCTGAGGTTTAGTTGCTGGTTGATTAGGATTCATAGGCGTAGCCGGCTGAGCTGAGCTGGCATCTGTCGGCATGTGATTTGGCTGTGGTTGTTGATTTTGATTATCCATCCCTAACAAATTATATGACGAAATCGTAATCTTTTAGCCGATCTTACAATAAAGTACAAAATTTCTTAAATTAAGCATAAACCTCACCATGGGCTTTAGGACCATGACAGAAAGGTTCACTTCCGCAGACAAAAAAGTATTTTTGGGTCTGCGGAAGTAGTCTGCCAAGCCGGGTGCAGCTAT
>JAJYZG010000008.1 GCA_021800155.1 bacterium | reverse complement strand
TTGATAGTTTTAAGCACAGCAGGCTATACACCTGCCTGCTTTCATATATATCTGTTGACTAACGAGATCTCATAGACAACGTGCTTAGAATACCGGGGACCCCTCAATTAGCTAGTGGACTTAGTTGATAACCACAGTCATTACACTCATAGCACTTACGTGACTTAACACGGTAATATCTAGGGTTAACTACTCCACACTTAGGACAAGCAGTAAGAGACCCATATTGTTGGTTAAATATGTAATCTAAGCAGGCATCATCATTAGGAAACTTCTGATGTAAATTATCTATGGTGTACTGCTCCATCTTCATACTTTAAGTATACACCCCTGTTACCATGATGTCATAGGATAATCTCCGCACAGTACGTATTGCTTTAGTTTGGATAAGGTTGTAAGATATTATTTCTATGGAAGTTTTTAATTTCTTAAATGAGTTGGATACAGAGGTGCCCGAAAAGTGCCGGAACTGTGGAGTACAATGTGAATTAACGTCAGAGTTGGGTCAGATGATGATTGCTAAATATGCTGCCGAGCACTTTGGTGGTCATTTAGTCGGTGAAGAAGGTGAACAGTTCGATAGATTTATTGAATCTGTTGTCCCTGAAGACCACGTTGAAGAAGCTAGAGTAGGAATTCGTAAATCTCTAGGTGAAACTATGGAAAAGATAGATAATGAAATCGAAACTAAGCGAGAGAAAATAGCGGCTAATTCTAGAGCCTGCACGGGGCCTCTGAATATGCGAGCCAGAAAAGACGGTGTTACATATGTTGCCAGTCTTTGTACTTCCGCTCGTGTCAATATACGTGGTACAAAGCAGCACCTATGGACTCACATCCGTACGGTTTAACGATGCTGGCTAAGGAGCGTAACATTTTGAGGACAGGCGTACGTTACCTAATCGACTGTGCTCAATACTAACTCCTCTTCGATGACTTCGCCTTCTTCATCTTCACTATCTTGAGCAGCTATCCTTAACGCGGATATAAGAGATCGTAGCTGAGACTGTTGGGTTTCATCATATATAACTCCCCGCTGATGCAATATTTCTCTACCTATAAAGTCGTCTTCAACTCCAGTGCTCTTAAGCATTTGTCGGACACGGCGTCTACCACGCTCGCTCATGCCACCCCATATACCAAATTTATTATTAAGGTTGGTGAATAGACATATGTCCTCAACGAAACAGCTGTTACAGACTTCTCTTGCCGGTCGAGTAGACTCACCCCTGTTTGGGAAAAAGATGTGCTGCTTGCCAGCCAAACCTAGACAGGCAGCTCGACCGTACCAACTAGGACGATCTTGTGTTAATGATTCAGGTATCTGAATCCTAGACTCTATATGTCTAGAACCAGCCATCAGTCTTTGTTGAACAGTTCTGAACCGCTCAACAACATCTGGGTCTTCTAAGTATTCTGAACCAGCCAAGTCTGCCATCAAGCGTTTTACCATACGCATTCTTCCATTGCTGAATGCTATTTCACCTTCACCATTCAGAAACCAGCTCAAAATACGTTCTTCCTCTTCTGAGGCAGGATTTGGCTTAAATATCGTCTCATTGTAGTCTAGTACGCTAACATCGTCTCTTAGTCTAAAAGAACCACCTTGTGGCAGTGAAGGAACTTTTAGATCAGACGAGGAGTATCGCCCTTCAGTTGGCTCTTCTGTAGTTTTAGGTTGACGACTTTCACGCCTTGCACCACGTTCTGAGCGTTTTATTTGAGCAGCTTCAAAGTCTATGACTTTTGTTAATGGTCTAGCTTTCGATCTACCCCCATCATATAGGGGTGCTAGATCAGATACAGCTGATAGCTCTTCATGACCCAGTGTTGAGACTGCTAATCTACCTACTCTAGGAACTGCCCAGAAACTATTGTCAAAGATGGTTATCCCTAATCTATCGAACAAGTCTGCACGAGCGGCATGTTGAGCGTGAGAAGCGACATCCCAGCCCCCCATGACCGATCCGCCAGTGACAGACGAACTATACGTTGCCGGCTCCATTCGATAGTGACTTCCTAAACAATCAACAACAAATGCCACTTTATCTGAATTGTTTGGATCTATTCTCATTGCTCTACCACTACGTTGTTTTTCCTTTAGTGGAGATAATGTAGGGCTGACGTTAACCGCTAAAGATATTGAAGCATCATCATAACCCTCGCCAATAATCTTGGCTTGCGTCAATGCCTGTAAATCACCATATTTCAATGCTTCCAGTATGGCGGTTCGTTCATTGCCATTTAGCTGGCCGTGTATAGCACGGCTCTCTACACCAATGGCCCTCAGCATAGTCGCCATATCTTCTGCATGATCAACAGTGGAGTGATTAAATATAGCTCTATGTCCAGGGAAGTATTCAGTGTAAAAGCGAGCAATTGCTTCGTTTACTGCCGGGTTGTTCATAACGCGGTTAACCGACCTAGCTTCATACTCTTTGTTAACTATAGGCACACTGGACATGTCTACATCGAGATCGAGAATAAATGAAAGAAAGGGCGCTGTTAATTCTTCTGACGCAGCATAAGCGTCCGACAACTCTGCTAGAACATCTGGCAGTAAAGAGACAAGACGTCTTTTCTCGTTATAGTCTGCAGTAGCAGTAAAACCAAGCCACGCTGAATTTTGATAATCTGCTCGTAATACCTGTTGTGCTCCTTCAGCCATAGCGTGGTGTGCTTCGTCAAGTATAACTAACTGGCGTTGACCAGGATTAACAGAATAGTGCCTCATGGCTAGTCCGCCATTCTTATATCGCATAACAAACCCTTGATAGGTGGACAACATTACCTGGGATTCCCCTTTATCTTCTTTGTAGGTTCTAGCATAATCAATTGTTCCTTTGAAGCCTCTAGTCCTTAAGGCGTCATGGGTTTGCACAAGAAGTTGTTTTGTGGGTACTAAAATAAGAGTTTTTAGATCCGGGTGCTGTTTTATAAGCTCTGCAAATAGAACAGTTTTACCGCTGCCTGGAGGCAGAATAACCTGACCCCTAACTTGACTCCGCTCACGTCCTCTAAAATACTGCCGAAGAGTTTCAAAAATTGGGAGCTGAGTTCGCCTTAGCCCTAATTGCTCTAATTCTGTTCTAAGAGGATCAGTGAGCTCGACAGGGTCAATCAGTTTTTTTTTACACCATCTGAGGTTTGCGGAACACGTAGATCGGCTATTACTACTTCTGGAGGTAATTGGTATGAAGTATTAGAAGTCTGGCCATCTCTCTTCAAATATGGGCCTAGCATAGTTCTTACAGCTGTCATACCGCTTTTTAACCTCTCGCGTTGTTCAGGAGGTGTACGAGAATCAAGACCGAGTCTTATAACCATGTCAGTAAGACTAACACCATCCCTTGAATCTAAGATCATGTTTAATGCCAATATTCCTTCGGGTCGAAGTCTATATTCAAGCGGTTGTTCACCATGTACTCTTACCAGGTCATCGGCAATAATTGAAATTTTAGGCGATGATCCAATTGTAGCTTCTGAAGTAACTGGGATAATCTTTTCAGAAAGCATTTCATACAGTGATCTTCCGTCTTCTTCTCTGGGTCGTGGCTCTCGGCTCGTCACAAGCGAAGTCTTGCCGTTGGAGCTATAGTAAGTATTAGGCATATCAGTAGGATTTCGTGGTGGTTTTGAACCATTGCCTAAATCTGGCTGCTTGAGCTGCTCAACTTCAGAAGTTGTATCAGCAGAAAGTCCAACGATGTAGGGCCCGAAATGGGTTTTGATTCGTTCAGTAATAGCACGTCTAAGACTAGCTAGGACAATCGCTTCAGCAAGACTCAAGCTTTCGGGATCCAATACTGGTCTATCAAGTTCACCTAGACATTGTTCTAGGCCAGATAAAGTTTCTAGAATCTGATCAGCAGTCTTGACATAACCTTGAACAAACTCGCTCATTATTATCAGATTAACGCTACGATTTACTAATAGCAAGCATAATGGCTTTTGAACTTTAAAGAAAGGCTTCAGTTGTCTCGTAAGTCACGCGAACCTTTCGCTAGAAGTATACAGTTATTGACATCTAATCTGTTGGTTTTGAAGGATCAATATCAAGAGCCGTGGCAATCTTCATTACGGTATTAAAGAGGGTTCTTGAACGTTTCGTTCGATATGAGAGTAAATATTCATAGTTATATGAGCTTTTTGTGCAACTTCAGTGTGAGTTCAGTCCTGACTTTTTCTAGCATTCTTAAAAATCTGTCCGATAGTAGTTCGTGGAGTCATTGTGTCCTTAAGTATAATTTACAGGCACGTTTTATCACCAAATATTAAATCTTATCTCATTATTTATTGATCAGATAGATATCTTAATCTATTATCCAAATGTAACCTAACGGGAGCAGACTTATGAGATTAGGTTTAATCTTAATCATAATCTTCACCGTTATAATAGTCCTACTTTTAATTTTTGCCTTTGATTTACATCTCCGTATAATTAACCGAAAACTTTTGCTTAAACAAAAGACCGTACTTATTGAAATAACACCGCCATCGTTTAGCGAGAAGTGACCAATCACTACCGAGCAGCTGCTCTCGGGACTTTACACTCTAGGCTCGAATATGACATTTAAAGACAAGTTCCTGCTTAGATTCAGTGATTTCTCGTTTGAGGTAGTATCATCCAGACATAGTAGTATCATCCAGACATAAAGGCATAAGGTATCTTGTCGGGTTACCAGCTCAGGATAAAACTATTTTTGAGCAGCATCTATCTGCCTATTTACCTGAAGCAAACCATTGAAAAAGGCTTTATTCTGGATGTTTTGAAGAACTACACACACATACAAGATGTACTTTGAACTTGCCTAAAAAGCGGCCGAGATTAACCCTGAGTTTGAAAAGAAGAAAGCCTATCGCCTGGCCATAGGTTATGCTGACCTTCACGATCACGGCATCGAAAAGAAAGCCGAGCTAATGGTTGAACACTTCCGTCCTCAGATTGAGCTTCTGATAGAAGGTAAAGCGCAAGCTATGATTGTTACCAAGTCACGTCTACATGCTGTACGTCATTACCGGGCAGTTCGCGATTACTTGGCCAAGCAAGGATACGCGGAAAGAGCAATCGTAGCCTTCTCTGGCACGGTTATTGATGCCAGGAGTGGTGACATTGAATATACCGAAGCTGGCAAAGAACCTTCTAGAGCTCGAAGGGCTTCGGTGCATTTTTCTCCCAGTGCACGTACAGCTTGGCGCTAACATGCCGTAGGGCAATACAATAAACTTCATTTGCTAGCCGTGCTGCGTTCAAATATCCATCTACCACTACTTACTGATTTTTGTCAAAGACAATGTGCTGTAGTTTCGTGTAAGAGTGATCCATATTAATATATACACTTATTACTTATCACTACGTCTAAGACCAATGGTTTGGCATTTATGAGACGAACAAAAATTATAGTTTTTCATAGAGATAAAGAAACCATAAGCACATACATTATAATACAAACTTGCCATTAGCTCACGCACAGTGTAGAATATATTTACAAAGGAGACTATTACTGTGCTTGCTGGTATATCGCCAATGTAAGCCCGTGAGTCTTAATAAGTGTAATTTTAGGAGATTATATATGTCAGGTAACACGAATGGCTCTATAAGCGGTATTTCAACGACCGGTGGGGGCGTGGCATTACTACCTTTTACTGGGGGTAACATCTTACTTACTGTGCTAAGTATTAGTTTGATTGCAGTAGGTTCTATTGTTATGCTTAGCCTAATAGCTTCCCGTATTTATTCTAGATTTGTTTAATAGTTACCGAACTTTAGTTCCTATTAAATACTATGAGTAAAACTTCTTCGCGTAGTGTACCTCTGATTCTGCGTGTACAGCCTCTATATGCATTAATATTTTTTGTGATGTTTGTGGCATTTTGGCGGCATCATGAGCAATATGTATATTTGCAAAATACAACGTCCAAAATATCGAAAACTATAACAGACACTAAGAATACGGCTCGTAATACTATCTCCGGTGAACCGATACGTATAGTAATTCCTCAGCTTAGCATTGACAACAATATAATAAAAGGAACGTATAACAGCCATAGTTTGGCATGGACCCTTTCAAATTATGACGCAATATATGATTCAAGCAGTATTCTGCCGAACAATAAAACGGGCGAAACTATAATTTATGGCCATATATATGGTTCCATTTTCGGTAATTTATTAAACGCCAATAGGTCGGACGTCGCGTATGTATACACCAATAATAAGCATGTATTCGTTTACTCTTATAAGTCTAATACCGTAGTTAAACCAACTAACACTTCCATATTATTTACTCACAGCAAGAAGCCAATCTTAGTACTTATAACTTGTGATAACTGGTATGCCACGTCAAGAAAAGTCGTAATTTTTAATTTGGTTGGCTATAAATGAGTACTACAGAAATAATTACCGATATTATCATAGTAATTTGTATGGTTAATCTTGTAAGAATGGGCATATATTTAGTTGGTTCAGATCTGTACAACATTAAAATTAAAAAAGTGACAAATAAAAATCGGAGTAGGTTCACCCCCAATGTAACCGTGTTGGTTCCCGCTAGAAACGAACAACATAATATAATCCAATGCCTAGATTCAATCCTCAGTAGTAAATACCCAAAATGTCGACTAAAAGTAATCATTATTAATGACGGATCTACCGATAATACTAGAGACGTTGTACGTTCTTACATAACCAAAACAAACAGGGACCGCATTAGACTAATTGACCAAAAAAATAAAGGTAAAGCTGCAAGTTTAAATTACGCCCTTAAAAGATATGTTAAATCACCGTATGTAATGTGTTTGGATGCGGATTCTACGCTTGATAAATATGCAATTTATAACGAAATTCAGTATTTTAGGGAAAAAGATGTTGTCGCAGTAGCCGCCAATGTAGTCATAAATGAACAAAATACTCTTTTGAATCTTGTCCAAAGATTTGAATACATCATTTCATATAGCATGAAGCGCGCTCAAAATGCATATTCCATTGAGTATATTATTGGCGGAATTGGCTCAATGTTTAGAACTAAATCACTTCTCCAGGTTGGCTACTATGACACCAATACAATGACAGAAGACATTGATTTGAGCATGAAGTTTGTTTCTCGAGGCAGCCGACAGAATAAGTTGGCTTATGCTGCCAATGCTATTGCTTATACTGAGAGCGTTCAAGACGTAAAGTCACTTATAAGTCAACGTTTTCGCTGGAAGTATGGGAGAATGCAAACGTTTTTAAAAAATAAACGAACTTTTTTCAACTCAAATCCTGATCATAGCAAACAGTTAACTTTAATAATGCTACCTTATGCATTAGTTCAAGAGGGATTATTTTTGCTGGAACCATTTATAATTCTTTATTTACTCTACATAATTTATGAATATCAAAGTTTCGGCATATTTATTATGTCGTTTGGGGTTATTCTTTCATACATTTTAATAAATCTCTGGTCAAGTACGAGTGTATCAATCAAGCAAAAACTTATTTTGACCTATTATGCGCCACCAGTATATTTGGCGCTCTACGCGTTATCTTTCGTTGAGTATATAGCATTGTTAAAGTCTTTGGTAAGGTTACCGTCACTTAGCAATAGTATTTCAAAAAACAACATAAGTTGGAATTCTCCCAAAAGAAGATTAGTTTAAGCTCTCTAATAAATAGTTAACTACGAGGTTGTATTCCAGCTACGGACATTATTTCTATAAAAGATAAAAGAGAACTAATTAATTTTTGTGATGGTATTGTGGTTGGGTCAATAGGATTAGAAGTCCTATAGAATCCCAGGAACTCTTTTAACTCACTCTTTTCGTAGCTGTTGATTGTTAATCTTTTATAGCAGTACTTATCTACGCCATGAGAGTTTTCAATGCGACCACTTAAGTGCGGTGAATGAGCCAGTTATAGACAAGGAGCGTACCCAACACTTGAATAATGTATGATTATGGCATGGGGAAAGAGATTGAATGGAATAATAGTGACCTTGAGGGAATGCTTTATGGCTCTACCAGCTCTTATACAGCAGACGATGAAATAGATATCCATTATGAACTCGACACAGATATACGAGAGATAATAAATACACAGTCCATAGATAACGCAAGATTGCTTATAGAGCATATGCCGCCCAGCTTTAGGCTTGGACCAATACTTATATATCATCCGCAAAGCAGTTTGTCGGATAGGAATATTGAGTATGGCTGGAGGTTTAGGTATAGCGAATACAACCCTATGCTAAAGTTTGCCGGATTTTTATTTATAGATCGAGGCATTACCGATATATCCACAGGTAGATCAATATTTGGGACAGTATACAGCGTGGATATGAATTCTAATAGCATACAAAGGAAGAAAACGGGTGTCTTACCTATGAACGACGATTGTTTAATGCGAGTCCATATTTTACTGCAAGATGCTGTAGAGGTTGTCAAGAATAGGCCCGTCAACGATTTAGGTAGGCAGCTGTGCAAGATGGCTGCAGTTTAGTTCTAACTTCGTCGCATATGGCCAGCCAGACTACAGCTCAGCTTGCCAAACGCCGTACTTTGTGTTATTGTTATATATTATGGATTTTAAAAGCTCAGAGTTGTGGGGATCGAGTAGGTTCGTCGTCCCATTGCACAATCCAATATCGGAGTTTAATGCTCGAGACGGCGTGGACCTCAACGAATATTTGGCATATTCTGAGCAGCTTGGCTACGGTAAGACAAAAACCGGCACAGATGACTGGTTATCGCTGAAGCAAGCGCTACCCGAGATCGAAACGGCAATTGCTCCTGAAACCGATCAATCATTTAGGATTCAACGTTACAACTGGCCTTCGGACAACAAAATATCGGAGTCAGTAGTCACTGTTTTGAACACACCGCTGGGTGATCATCCCGATCGCCCACATGTCCAATACACGGCATACCGCTTGGCCTCAGCGATTAACGATTCGCTAATATTAATCGGAACGCCTGGTTTTGGGTATTCGGGCGACCTTACTACAAAACAAAAGTCTGATCTTAAAAATAACAGCTATGATTCAGTCGCCACCTCGATGCTGAGTCTGCTCGGCTCATTAGGTATCAAGTCCATAAACTGTATTGGCTACTCACTGGGCGCCGAGATTGCCAGCGCAATTGCGGCTAATGCAAACGATCAGATAAAAGTTAATAACTTGGTCCTTGTAGAAGCACCCAGGGTTTCTCGATCAACTAAGTTAGAACGATTGTCCAGATTCTTACTAGAATATCCAAATCTTAAATTTGCCTGGAATCATCCTGCGGATTCTATCTTACGAACTGTTTCAAACTTGAAATCAAGCGCTCCTAACCGAAACCTAACCGCATATCTATCGTCATTATTTCTTGATGGAACGGAAAGAACCTTATTCCAGGCACTCGATAGACAAGCGGGTTTGTCACTAACTCTATGCTCGGGTCAGAATAGTAAGATTAGTCCTTTGGTTGCAAACACCAGAATAGCTTCGCAGCTCCGTTTAAAATTTCGCGACCATAAGGTTAGGCAGATTATATTACCTGGCGAAACTCATGCTTTTGCCGCATCAGTGCAGCGCTATGCGTTTATAGCCTCGCTCATTCTTAAATGAGCATATAGTCGCTCTACGTTACTGCGTATAAAACTCAGGGGCTTTGCTGCATTTGAACTAGTATCGCGGGTAGCCCATACTACAGTGTATCCTTTTGAGATGTACTTGATATATCCTGGATCAAAACTACAAATAGTAAATATTTCTTTGAGCGAAACACCTCATCATGAGTTTGGTAGTGGTGTCGTTCCGGGGGCCTAGTGTTGAGCTGCCTAGTTACCCTATCAATGTCTTCTTCTATATATTTAGATAGCTTCGTAAATTGATCTTCGCTCATACAAATATTCTGTCATTATCGTTAATTAAACAGGTCAAGTTAATGATAAACTGCATATATGGACAACCAAAAAAATAGATCAAACTTCAAGCATTCAAACGCCATACTCTAGCCCTATCGACCCATCGACTATTTCAAATTCAGTAGTAACAAAACCGCGTAAGTTCAAAAAGTTATTTTATATATTTCTGAGCATTTTAGGTATAGCTGTAATTGTTTACGTTACATATATAGCAACTCTAGCTTATTCGACTACCCTTCTAGAGAAATCTTACGTACTAAACGGAGCAGCAATGTCCCCCACTCTTAATAATGGGCAGAATGTATTAGTTGCAACTTTTTATGCGGCAAACAACAAACTACTGAGCACGTCGGTGTCAATAAATGACATGGTGTTAATAGAAATTTCTTTCCAAGGTCAAAGCCAAGATATTATATCAAGAGTAATTGCATTAGGCGGTGATCAGGTTGTTATTCAAAATGGCGCACTAACTGTATACAATCGCAGTCATCCGAACGGTTTCGATCCTAGCACCAGCTATGAACCTTCAGGAGCAAGAACATTAGGCAGTGTAAATTTAGTAGTTCCCTCAAATAGTGTATATATACTGGGCGACAATCGCATGATAGCGCTGGACTCAAGGATACTTGGCCCAATTCCATTAACAAACATAATTGGCAAAGTAATCGGTGTATTAAAAATAAGCTAGCGTCAAGCTACCACTTGTCCGAACAGGTTGTGTTTACTTAAATTAAGTTGATTAGCATAATTAGCAGGAGTTGTCTTTAAGGCAAAGTGGATTCGTTTTGTATTGTAGTAATGGATTTGAAGAGCAATAGCTTCATGCACTTGGCTTAAATCTTTAAATATAGTTTTGGTCCAAGCTCAGTTTTGAAAGTATTAAAACATCTCTCCATAAAACCGTTCTGCCAAGGGCTAGATTTATCTGAACAACTAAGCGGGATTTCTAGTTTGTCGCAGAGTAACTAATGTTTGTAACTTAAATACTCTGAGCCTTGTTCGGAGTGTAGGATAGCCGGCTGGTGATGTTTACTTAAAGCATCTAGTAATACCCCATGGGTTAGCTCGCTAGGATGGTTGGTGCCGAGTCGCCAACCTGCAGCTTGCCTAGTTTTAATATCCAGTACTACCGCCAGGTAAAGAAAGCAGCATGTAAATCTCATGTAGCTAAAGTCCTAAACCGAAGCTTCAGCATTAACCATACCTGAATAATCCAAGCCGCTTGGGGCCTGAGTTCGTTCTTCAACACAGCATAGCACCTTAGGACGTTAACCGAGGCATTTTTTTCTGGCTAGATGCGTCTGTATTTATGCTTTCAAGAAGCTAGTGGTATTTCAAGCTAGGCCAGTTTTCTAACGCGTCTGGTTTTATTCTCGCTCCCACCCAACTCTAGGCTTAATCTCCTGACTCCATAGAACGGGTGTAGTTCATGTACTTTGAGTAATGTACTTACCAACTCCTAGTCGGTTTTTGCTTTTAACGACCAGACTCATAGAAGCTGCCATGGCCAACCCTCAGGATTGTACAGAACTTCTTGCGTAAGGGTGGTATGGATTATTGTTCTTATCAACCCTCAATTAGTCAACGTCAGTGATTATTTAATTACTGTCGCAAGCGGCTAAAGCCATAGTCATATTGCTTACTATACAAGGCTTGATGATAATTATTGGACCACAAGAAAGGTTGCGCACATTTATAACGTCCTTAATTTACTCGCTGTTATGGTATAGTCGCCTATGAAATATATTGACAAGATTATTATAATAACATTAAAATATTAGGAATGATTCAAAGTATCCAAAAAGTTATAAAGATAGGCACAAGCGGCGGCGTGACTATACCCGCGAAAGACCTTAAACGACAAAATATTTCATTTGGCGATGAGGTTGAGGTAATAGTACGCCCACTGAATAATAAAAATAGTGAAGATCAAAAAGTCATAGATTCAGCCAAAGAGATTTTGAATAAATACAAGAGAGATTTTACTAATCTTGCAAAACGATGATAAATTTAACACTTGAACAGCTACTGGAGCTGCACGCTTTAGTGGTAGATTCAACTGGTGGCAGCGCAGGTCTTAGAGACTTAGGGAGACTTGAGGCGGCTATCGCTACGCAATCACAAATTGTTTTCGGAGAAGAACTCTACTCAAGTTTATTAGATAAAGCCGCAGCTATAATTAGAGCAATCATTGCTGACCATCCATTTATAGATGGCAATAAGCGAACCGCTATGCTTACAGGGTTAACGTTGCTGGATATAAATGGAGTTAGTTTTTCTGCAAAAAAAAGAGAAATTGAAGATTTAGCAGTGAAGATTGCAATAGATCATGTTGATATCCCAGAAATTGCTCACTGGTTTGAACTACACACTAGATAGTGTTTAACACTGAACTTAATGGCTAGCAAATTTAGTAATATGCAACCACAGCAACTTCTTATGTTCGAGAATCCGACTCGCAATAC
The DNA here is from genome assembly GCA_021800155.1 of bacterium. Taxonomy (GTDB): domain Bacteria; phylum Patescibacteriota; class Saccharimonadia; order Saccharimonadales; family UBA4665; genus JAJZWH01. The sequence goes on along the minus strand of JAJYZG010000008.1, from coordinate 24,920 downwards.
CTGATTGGCAACATAAGCCTTTTTGTTTTAACATTGATAAATGTCTCATTGTAGCCATGCACAATACCAGGTAGCTACCAAGGCTCTGCTATTTAAAGATGACCGGATACTAATACTTATTACTCCAGATGGCTACCTCGATTTTCCAGGCGGACGTGTTGATAAATCTGAGCGTGACTTACCATGGGCTGAAGCACTGAGGCGTGAGGTGAGCGAGGAATTGGGTGAACAAGTGTCCATCCAAGTTGGAGAGACATTATTCGTGTCGAAACGTCAGTACGATAAAGACAATAAAACTCATTACATTGCAGCAATATTTTTTAAATGTACGTACGTTAATGGCGACATTGAACTGTCAGAAGAACATGCTAAACATAAGTGGCTTACTCCAAAAGAGATAACAAATAACACGCTTAAGTTTGTGTCTAAGGATGAAAGAAATCAGCTAGTAGCATTATTTAACCGAACTGGCTGGCCTAAATTCTAGAACCAAACGCAACCTGCGTTATGTCTAGCTGTTTGTCAGGGATCTGCAAACCCAATCGTACACTCCCTGTGGGATATGCCAGTTAAACCTTCTCCGGGGCTCGTTGTTTAACTCCCGGGAAATGTTATCTAGTTCTTTTTGGGTAAGATTCCGTATGTCACTACTTTTTGGTAAGTAGGCTCGCAACTGACGGTTATTGTTCTCGTTAGAACTACGCTGCCAGCTTGAGTGAGGATCTGCAAAGTACACCACAACGCCTAGTGCTTCGGTCATCAAATCGTATGCCGTAAACTCGCTGCCATTGTCAAAGATAATAGTGTAAGCAGAATATTGACTTAGCTTTTTTATTACAGCTTCAGCTATTTGAACGGCTGTTCTGCGTGTTATCGTGGCAAAAGTCGCTAGACTACTAACTCTCTCACTCACGGCGTTAATAACTTGTTTGTGGGTATAGACCACACTATCTCACTTCCAATCGCCAACACGCTTTTTTTTCATTGACAACAGCTGGCCGTTCAAGGATAGACACTCTGTTTAGGTGTCTTGCTATGTTTGAGCAGATTGACCTGTATGTTTGGTGCGCTTCTTTTTACCCCGTAGCGTAAGTATTGGTACAACTTCTATACAATGGCATGGACACTAGTATATATATCCAGTGATAGATAGTTTCGACACAAACAACTAAGCTAAATCCTTCTGTTCTTAACCTACATGCAATTATAGATGGATCCCAGCCTTTTTGTAGACAGTCAACTATCCATAACCTTGCACACGGTAATTAAACGGGTGATCTAACTTAGGTATTTGTCTTCGGCGCATTCTATTTGTACCGTAGGCTACTTGAGCTATCTAAACATGGTAAATGCCGTTACCATCTAGCCCTTGCTTGATTTCTTGAACAATAGTAGACGAGCTTTTTCCAAGTCGACTAGCAATCTGTTTGTTTACTTTTCTTGGTGCAATGTTTCAATATTGCCCCGTTGTGCAGCCGTTAGGTGCTTCATGGATTAATCCCCTCTCAAAGAATTAGATGATTTATTCTAACGGTTGCATTTGAAATTAGAATCGAGGACAGGCAAGCTCCGTCAAAAATATGTTAGAATTTGGTTGTGCAATGACTTAATGAAAATGAGATAAAATTAATTTAGAATATGCTCAGTAAGCCAAAATTAAAAAATAGGAAATTACAATTACATATTGAGTCTCGAAATCGTATTGTTTTTTGCATGTTTAAACTTAAAATCAGTGATAGTAAAAGATTAAACAGTTGCTAGTGAAGTGAGGGTTTATCATAGACGAAAGAATAAAAAACGATAGAAGATCAAAAATATCAGCCTTTTTTTTAAGCATGCTGATGTTTGTTTTGCTCATTGTAGGAGCTGATTTCCAAGGAACACTTTCGGCTGCGAGCAATGGCCCATACTCGCCAACTATCGCCAGTGACACGACTATAAGTGGATCTAACGGTACATGGTCATCGCCCAGTAATGCCCTAGCTTCAGACGGTGTTTATGCCAGTGTTTCTCTAGGCAAGGGTGCATATAGTGATTTTCTTACGGTGTCAGGATTTGGATTTACTATACCATCCAATGCTACTATCAATGGAATTCAGGCTAATATTGAAAAGTATGCCAGCAATTCCAACATTTCAGATTACGAAGTAGAGGCATATAATCCAGTAACCTCCAGCTATAGTGCTAACCTTGCTACTACAACCAGTTGGCCGTCAACGGATTCATATGTTACATACGGAGGTAGCACTAATTTGTGGGGAACTAACTGGACGCCAGCGGCTATCGACAACAGTAATTTTTCCGTAAACATCTCTGCCATAAACAATTCTACGCCAAATAAGACTTACTCAGCTTATGTAGACTACATAAGTATTACGGTCTCATACAGCCAGCCATTGTTTTCAGAGTCCTCCTATGAATGGTACCAAAACACCAATTCGGTCAGTAGCGCATTGACTCCATTGGCATCCCAAAATACTGTTGCTCAGGCACCGGTACCCGGTACTCCATTTCGATTACGCACTCTAGTTAATGTTGCCGGTGCAAATGATCCTCTGGATGGACAAGCATTTGACTTGCAATATGCTTTTAATGGCTCAAGCTCAGCTTGTAGCACATCGTTTACTGGAGTAACTTACGCCAACGTTACATCAACTACACCGATCAGTTTTTATTCTAATTCTTCATTAACTGATGGTCAGAATATAACTGCACTCTCTTCTGATCCGACTGATGGTTCAAACACAATTGTTCCTGAGCAGTACATGCAGTCAAATACATATTTCAATAACATCCAGTCATCTATTCCTTCAGGTGAAGACGGGGAATGGGACATTGCTCTTAATGATACCAGTGCAACACCGGGATATTATTGCTTTCGGATAGTTACAAACAGTGGCGGACTTTTAAGCACTTATTCCTACATTCCAACGCTGCAGATAGTTGATCAGCCGCCTACAGCTCCTACTTCATTGACTCAGTCCACCACCCAAAACTTAAGCAATGGTAGCTGGACCAATAGCTCGCCAATTAATTTTAGTGCTAAGGCATCAAGTGGCAACTATACTGACACCCTAAAACTATGCATAGAAGTAGAACCAATCAGTACACCGTTTACTAATGTCAACACCAGTTGTGGCAGCGGAGTCGCCTACAGTGGCACAGCAGTAACTATAAGCGATAGCTACAGCGCCTTAACATCTGGGATACAGTACCACTGGCAAGCTAGAACCGAGGATGCGGCAGGTAATTATTCGGCTTGGGTACAGTTCGGCACTTCTCCTAATTTTGGTTACGATACGTCCCCCCCTACGGGAGGAAGTGTCTTTGATGGTAGCGCTACCGGAGTAGAAGAAATATTTAACAATGGCTCATTGTCACAGCTATCGGCTAATTGGTCGGGCTTTTCTGATACAACGGACGGTATTGTTAGCTATAGCTACTCCATTGGGACTACTGCAGGCTCTACTAATATCTTAGGCTGGACCTCTACTACTGGAACGGCAATAACTGCTACAGGATTAAGTCTGCATACTGGCCAGACTTATTATTTTAACGTTGAAGCATACGATGCCGCCGGTAATGTAAGTAATGGTGTCTCTAGCAGCGGTCAGATGGTCGCTCCCACACTTAGTTTCAGTATTACACCATCAGCGCTAACCTTTGCTAATTTGGGCCCTAACAACCCTATACCTTGGACCGATTCAGAAACTACAACCATTAGCGCTTCATCTAACGCCTATAATGGTTTTATAATCCGGGCGTATCTTGCTCAGCCTCTATCTAACAAAAGCTATACAATTAATGCCTTTAACGGTGGTACATATGCGACCCCCAATACGTGGACATCAGGAGATACTGGTTTCGGTTATACTTCCAGTGATACCTCGATTGGCGGGTCTAATATATTTCAGTCTAATCCATGCCCAGGGGGATCCGCATACGTAGCTCCTGGTTGCTTTGCGCCGTATTCAACCACTGCCCCTGGCGACATTATAGCAAACCAGGCTTCTGGGGTCGTTGGTTCTCCTGCTAGCGACACTTTTACCATAACCAATAGAGTTACTGTTACCCCAGTCCAAAGTGCAACTACATATAGCGGGGTAATAGTTTATTCCTTAACACCCAACTATTAGAGGCATGACTTACTTTCGTCATATATCTGATCTTATATCGCTATCTATGCTATTTTGCTGTCTCTTGATGGCTTTACCATCGGGTGTAGACGCTCTTACAAACGCTAAATTAGTAACTAACAACACAAATATGATATCGGTGACCCCATCCATCGTTGATCAAGTTATTAGCCCAGAGAAAAGCGCCATATTTAACGTTACTATTACTAACCTGTCTAACCAACCTATGCCACTTTATGCTTCGACAGCACCATTTGATAATAACGGCTACATCGATAACGGTGCAACTCAGTGGTTTGTCTTTCAACAGCCAGACTTGTTAATTCTTCCTCACCAAAGTCAAACAGAAAATATTACGGTCAATATTCCTAAAAATGCTGAAGCTGGCGCTCACTATGCAACTATTTATTTTACGCCTCTAGTACCAGTGAATTCACTCCAGAGCAATAAATCTCCGATAATTTTGAGAGTTGGAGTATTAGCTACAATTATCGTAACGGGTGACATTAAGCAATCGGCATATATTGGAGCTATAAAAGCCAGCATAGATCCCTGGGAAGGTCCAGTTACATTAAGTCTAAGACTTGTCAATAATGGCAATGTGTACCTTTTGCCTCACGGTAGCCTAGTTGTCTATAAGAACCGAAAACCTGTTAAAAGTTTTCAGCTAGGCCGTGAAGTAATATTTCCCAATAAGGGTTACACATTTACTCGTGTTTGGTCTAAACACCCCTTATTGGGTTCGTATCAACTTAAAGGAAAATTAATTTATGGCAGCAATAACGTAATACTAGAATCATCTATCAATTTTAGTGTTACACCGTGGGATTTAATCATAGAAGCTGGCATTCTGCTAGCAGTATTAGGAGCTCTCTATAAGGTTTTCAGGAAGAGGCTATGGAGAGCATTCAAAGCTCTGCTATTTAAAAACCCATAACTATCTTTATGGTTTATGGTCTAAAAAATAATTTGATTGATTCGTGAGATCCATGGTTAAATGGTCGAAGCATGAAAAACATAACATCAGGGGAGTTTACAAAAATGAAGGTTAGATTATATAAGCGTTATCGGGAGTTAACTATACTGTTGTCACTAGTAATATTGTTTATGGCTCCCGGATCGGCAGTAGCCGCTACTCTTACTAGCGCTTCAGTCACTCTAAGTAATGCTCAGCCCTCAGTAACCAGCAATTATACATTTCAGGCCTCCGGTCTAACGTCAACTTCTATTCAGTGTATTAGCTTACAGTTTAATAGCGCGTCTAATATGAGCGGAAGTGTACCGACAGGATTTAGTTCTACTGCAGCCACACTTAGTGTCTCTTCAACTCTAATAACTTCCTCTAGTTGGACCGTAACCGCCTCAACTAACGGAACGGTTCAGTTGACCGATTCAACAGGTGCAACACCAGCTTCGTCTGGTAACATTATTTTACAGAATATTACTAACGGGTCTACCGCCGGAACTCCATACTTTCTAGCCGTTACTACGTATACTAGTTCATCTTGTTCTGGTGCAGTGGACAATGCAACCGTAGGTTTTATTTATAATGCCGGCCAGTCAGTCAGCGTGACCGTAAACCCCCTACTAAGTTTCAGTGTAGCTGCATTGCCTAGCGGCACAAACATTAATGGTGCCACCACAAATTTCGCAACGACTTCAACTACGATTCCATTCGGCACTACGCCAACAATTAGCACCAATGGTATTGGGGCGCAAGCGTTAACCGTTTCTACGAATTCCGGCAATGGGTATGGTTTAACACTTGATTATACTGGACCACTCAGTAATGGAACACATAACTTTACCAATGTTAGTGGCACCAACAGCTCTCCGACAAGTTTTACGGCTGCGGGCACAGAAGGCTTTGGCTATACCACTACCGGAGAAGCTCAATTTGCCTCTAATTTATGGGCCGGATTAAGCACCACTCCTGCAACTATAGCAAACAGCTCTTCGGCCGCAAGTAGCGTCACGACAGATATAGGATATCAGATCGGCTTGTCTGCAACTACTCCCCCAGGGTCTTACTCTACTACTGTTATTTATACACTTACTCCTGTATATTAGAACTTAATTAAATAGGAGAAGCGCGTGAAGATGCTGGCAGTTATTGCTAAAAGCCTGCAGAATCGCTTAAACATAGCTCTCGCGTCGTTATTGTTATTAATTGCATATTCTGGGCTTATGTACGTACCGGTGTCGGCTACATCTCACGTTTCTGGGACAGTAACTTCACTAGCGGTCTCGCCACCAACATTTTATTTGAGTGCTAATCCAGGTGATACGCTGAGTGAAAGCATTAGGGTAGAAAACACCACTCCAATAGTACAGCACGTTTCTGTCAGTTTAGAAAATTTCGTTCCATTAGGCACAGAAGGACAAGTTAATATTACTAGTCAGGCAAATGAATATTCTCTAATATCGTGGATAAGAGTAAACCCCGAAAATGCCACCATAACTGGCTACGGTACACAAATATTTAACTTTACAATTAATGTTCCCCAAAACGCCGAACCGAGCGGAAAATTTGGATCGATCGTTTTTACAACCTCTCCCAATAAATTAGGTAATGGTTCAAGTGTGTCCGTATCTCAGCGGATAGGAGATTTAATACTATTACGGATTGCCGGTAAGGCCGATGAAAATATTTTTGTTAAAAATTTTAACGTTGAAACCGGGAACAAACTACCGAGTAATAGACTAAGTCTTACTGCCCTGGTTTCTAACATAGGCAACGTCCAAGTGAAGCCGATTGGCTACATAAATATTAGAAATATGTTTGGAGCACAAGTAGCCCAGATTCCTCTCGCCAGTGAGTATATACTACCTGGCGCCGAAAGAAGTTTAACTACTTACTGGAAACATGGAATACTTTTTGGACAGTATAGGGCCACCCTGACCGCTCTGTACGGCCTTAGTAATAAAATTCTAACCGCCACGACGACATTTGTAGTAATACCATGGTCATTAATTGCTATTGTACTCGCTATAGTGATAGTGCTGTGCAGCATAGTGTGGCTTGGACGCGTCAGGATAAAACGTGCAATTAAAATACTGTTTGGTAAAGAATAATTACCCGATTGAGCAGCGAACGTACAAACTGATTAATCGTAGAATTTGTTTTAGGCTGGTTATCGCAACTTTAACGACCTGTATTTTGATATTAGTATTTATAACTCGCTCATATGCAGATAGCGGAAGTGGCGTGTCTCTTCAAATTCCAGGCACAGCTTTGTTTATTAAGGGCAAGGCCCCCCCTGGATCCTTTGTGACTATAAATGACAACGGTAGTACGATGACCACAGTATCGGTGAATAAAATGGGATTATTTATTATAGAATTAGAAGCGGTGCCAGCTGGGATCAATTATCTTAATCTTTCCTACGTCGACAGTATGGGAATCCATAGTGCACTATCAACAATTAGTGTGAGTATTCAGCCATTGCAGCAAGTAACTCTTAGTGTTTTTATGCCCCCCACGATCAACATTAGCAATAACAGTATACTGGACGGCTATACTTATCCTAATAGCACAGTAACTGTGTTCCTATCTAATGGTCAACAGTATCAGACAATCAGCAATAATGCTGGTTATTGGAGCATGGAAGTATCAAGGTTACAGTTGTCCACGGGAAGATATACGGCTTATGCTTTAGGTTCGGACAGCAGTGGTGAAAGTTATTTATCAACAGATATTAGTTTTTCTGTCATTGACAGTATTAATTTCGGAACTGAACCAATAGCCCAGCCCAATGTGCGCATTGATATTACACAAATAAATCCATCCAGCGAACTGAGCAATAAGCGTAACAATCAAGCCACACCCGGCAATAAAAGACTACCCAATCAAGCCTCTCTTAGCAAAAGTCCTACTGTAGCAATGCGAGCGAAATCAAATTTTGTCCGTCAATCTATTGCACCCACAACTATTATTAAATATGCTGCATTGGCAGCAGGATTAGCTATTGTGGTCTCTGCTTTAACTACATACGGAGGGCTGGGAGCAAGTATTTATCGAAATATAATGGGGAAACAGGCAATCATTAAGGCTTTGCGTCACAGACACTAATATAATCCTATTTTATATAAGTCATAAAGGCCATAAAGCTCGAAACATTGCTAATAAAGTTATCGGCACTTTCGTGTCGGTTTTTGATCTTGAGATAGGCTGCATAAGTACCAGTCAGTTAGTCTTTGTTGGTGAGTCTAGTCGAGCCCTCTATGTAGTTTTAACTTAGCTCGGATTTGAGAGACCTTATATATAAGTGTCAATTCCCTATACTGATTTGGTAGTATTTAAGCCTCCCAAAAGCTTGTGTCATATGCTCCTCCGCTTAGCCAAACTGCCCGGACGACAAGTAGTAGTTTTCGAGCTACTGCACAGGTAGCTACCGTATAGCTTTTACCCTCATCACGTTTCTTTTGGTAGTAGGCCCCTGACAGTATTCATCGCAGAGTCTAGCTACGCCAGCTGCTATGAAGATAGCCCGCCGGCCATATGGTGAGCCACGCTTAGTTAACCGGCCAGTACTGTTGAGGGTATGGCCACTTTGCCTGATACGTGGGTCTAAACCAAAGTAGGCCACTAACTGTTTCTGGCGCTTGAAGCGTGTCATGTCTTGAATTTCACAATAAGGCAAGCTGCCACAAAAGGACCAATAGCCGGTATGGTTTGGAGGCTAGTGAAAGTATCGCCTTCAGTTGAGTGCTGCAGCTAATAGTAAAGCTGTTTTCTGGCTTGTTCAATAGCCTCCTCAACAGCCTGAAAAACAGCAACAACCTGTTCATTCATTATACCGTCATCCATAGCAGTTAGATGGTCTACGTGCTTCTTAAAACCACCCTGAATCACGCCCAGTTTTGCATAGCTCCTGGTTTGTAGCTTGGCTGCCATGTATGGCTCTTTGGTATATAACCGGCCTTCCCTCCGTATGCCCAGACGTTCAATTAGGATAGCGTCAGTTTTATCCGTCTTCTGCCCGCGGATACTGGTCTTAATGCCTTGTTTGGTGAGAATGGGATTGTAGACCTTCAGGACAAAGTTAACTGACAGTGCAGCCTCTAGCAATGGATAGTGATACCGTCCAGTAGCCTCTATGATACCGATTACAGGTTCTTCCTTGATAGGTCCCCGCTATGGTTAGCAAATATTGTGCCAGTATGTCAGATTGGTTAGCAACACTATCCTGCCACAGTATTTGATTCAGGTCATTAACTAACGCTACATCAATCTTTGTTTTACACATATCACAGCCTAAGAATAAAGCTATAGCAAATACTCCCTTCGCACTACCAAATGTAGTCCGGTTAAATTAGTTAAATAGGCCGGTATAGGCAAGGCTTCTTAAATGATGTACGGAAGCAGTACCACAGACTTGTTGGTGAAAGATTGTCGAAGAAGACCCCTCAAGTACTATTTGCTACATGCATTGACACATGTATAACAGATAGCAACTGGGGGTCTTTTCGCAATAACCTTACTATTGGTGGTTACTGACCATAGGGTTTAGAAGCGACAGTCTCACTGGCGAGATACAGCAAACAATTGCTATTCCCAAGCTAATGCTAGACGTCTTCTATACCAGTTTTGTTAGTTTACTCCCAACAGAAGTTGAGAGCTAGAGGTAATATACAAGTTAATGCCCCTCCTCCCCATATACTGAACACACTATCTAGCTAACTGACATTACAATGAAGGCAATTTGTACGGAGTTTTTTGCATGCCTATCGTCAAACATATTAAGCAACATGTAAAAGATGGGGTAATCTTCAAGATTATAGATAGTGATCTCAAGGTCACCTAAGCTACTCCCCCGTACGGCATTAGTAGCAGAACCATTTACGCTTGGCTGCGAGACGGAGTGGTGAGTGATAACTGCAACTTGGTCTTGGAGAACAAGTTCAATAAAGAGCTGGGGCAAGCCTAACAAGTGCTGGGTAGACTGACTGCTGCGAGTCAGTGCCCAAAAGGCTAGCCAAATAATCTACATAAGGTATAGTTTAGTAATGCCTTACGCCTTTGACTTAAAAAACGTCACTAAGCATTTCGGATCAGTTAACGCACTAAACGGAGTTAGCTTGCACTCCGAAGAAAACAAGGTATTCGCCTTGTTGGGCCCGAACGGTGCTGGTAAAACTACTATCGTCAGAATATTGAGCACTCTTCTAGAGCCATCTAGTGGGACTGCCTTGGTACACGGATTGGATGTTCAGAAGCAGCCGAAAGAAGTTCGAAAAATTATTGGTTTGGCAGGCCAGTATGCGGCTGTTGATGAATTTCAAACCGGTTTTGAGAACATACTAATGGTTGGTTTACTCTACGGCCTAAAAAGGAACGAAGCCCGTAAACGCTCTGAGCAGTTAATCGAGCGATTAGATTTGGCTGATGCAGCCAATCGACCAGTTAGAACCTACTCCGGGGGAATGCGTCGACGACTAGACCTTGGTGCAAGTTTAGTGGGACAACCAAAAATCTTATTTTTAGACGAACCGACTACCGGGTTAGACCCAGCTTCACGTCAGGGGATGTGGCAAATAGTTCACGAACTAATTAGCCAAGGCACTTCCATACTACTAACTACCCAATATTTAGAGGAAGCTGACGAGCTCGCAGATTCGATTGCCGTTGTCAACGAAGGAAAAGTGATAGCTAAGGGTACGAGTAATCAACTAAAGTCGCGTCTCGGAAATGACATGATCGAATTTAAGCTCAACAATCTGGATGACCTATCAAAAGCTAAAGAAGCGGTTAGCTCAATCGCTAAAAGTTCTGCTGATTTTAATAAAGATACTCTGGTTATGCGCGTACCCGTTAATAATGGCTCGAAAGATCTGATGAAACTAGTTGAGAGACTTAATCAATCAAAGCTGGATGTAGAGGAGTTGTCTTTACATCGTCCTTCTCTCGATGACGTTTTCCTAGCTTTAACTGGGAACTTCACACATACAGACACTCCTAATAAAGCTAACCATAAAGGAGTAGGTTGATATGGGCTGGATTAGATTGCTTCGAGATACCTGGGTCATGACCCTCAGGAACCTACGCAGATATGTGCGTTTGCCACAGCTGCTATTCTTTTCTTCGGTACAGCCAATCATGTTTTTGCTGTTATTTAATTACGTTTTTGGTGGTGCACTTGGAGGCAGTGTTAGGATCCCAGGAATCAAATATATTGATTTTCTGCTACCGGGAATACTTGTACAAATGGTGATGTTTGGCGGCGTGCAAACTGGTATTGGTCTGGCTGATGATATGGGTAAAGGCATTATTGATCGTTTCCGTTCACTTCCAATGACTCGCGTAGCGGTAGTGGCCGGGAGGACTTTTGCAGACGCTCTACGAAACCTGGTTGTTATTGATATCATGATAGCCGTTGGCTATCTGCTAGGTTTTAGATTTAATAGCGCAGTAGATGCTTTCGGTATGGTATTGATGGCATTACTTTTCGGTTACGCTTTATCCTGGGTCTTCGCATTTATCGGCATGATAGCCAAAGATTCAGAAACGGCTCAGCTTGCAAGCTTTGTTTTCATTTTTCCTTTGACGTTTGCAAGCGGCGTTTTTGTGCCAATTCAAACCATGCCAAGCTGGCTGCAAGTTTTTGTGAGAAACCAACCGGTTACTTTTATCGCTGATGCGGCTAGACAGTTGGCTTTGGGTGTTAACGAGCATGGTGCTATATGGAAAACAATAATTTGGGTAGTCGGCCTCTTGGTAGTCTTTGTGCCATTAGCTATGTGGCAATATAAACGCCGTGCTTCCTAAACATTGCTTTATTTAAAACCATTCAAATCAGTATGTGAAGCGATGCGTAAGTGAGGTATTAATATAGCAATGAAACTATCTCAACCTGAGAGCCTCTATATACATCGCCTTATGTAAATTTAACCGGGCCGGCGCGAAGATTATGCGCTTTATTTGTCATTTGGTTTTGGCTCATAAAATAGTACATAAACTTTCGATTAAATTATAGGCGATGGACAATCTTTTAGTTAATTTATTTTCTGCACTGACCTAAAGGTCTAGATAACTTAATCTAAAAATGTCAATCAGGAGTATAATAAACAGTAGTAAGTCCACAAGAAACGAAGCATAGCTAAAGACATATGCTCCTAAATATGCGAATTTGCTAACAGCACTTTAATCGTTCGAGGAGCATAGTATGAGCGGCATAAAACCATACTGGCTACGAGCACAAGATAGCTCAGCTAACGAATCTAAAAGGATATCAGATGAGAGAGAGTTGGGGTTTAGGGAAATTAGGTTAGCAGAAATTGACTTAATTTATAGTCTGACCATCAAACAACTTGCCCAAATAAACGCTACTGCCCGTAAAAAATTCTTAAATCAGCCGGCAGCTATAAGACAACAAAACACGAGCCGAAAGTAATGCTTGATAACTTAGCCCGTCAGCAACCTCGTGCTTCTAAGCGTTATCTGATCACTGATAGCGCGCTGATAAACTCGCGACAGAAGCGTTATTACGACTCTGAACAGTGCGATAATGCACGTAAGGCTTTGCTCAAATTAGTTAAAGATCCGACATATGATACGGATTCTAGCTACTACAATGGTACTACACGCAACTTTATTGATCGCCATCTTTACTACTTGAGTATGCATCCAGGGATTTCTCTGGAAGGCTATATTTCAAATCTCAAATTAATGACGCGCAAAATCATGCCAAGAAAATAGGTTAGCATTAAACCCTTGTACTTAATAACAACGGGTAACCTCTGTTATGCAGTCACTAAAAACGCTGACTTAAAATTATGCGCTTATTCTTCGGCTGTTTTCATCCTCTAACCTTAGTAAGAGCGACGGAAATTACGACCGCCACCACTGGACCTTCGATCTTCTTGTGGGCGAGCTTGATTGACCGTCACTTCGCGTCCGCTTAGTGACTGTCCGTTCAAGTTTTTGATAGCGTTTTGACCTTCTTTAATATCTTCCATTTCAACAAAGCCAAATCCCTTGGATTGTCCACTATTTCTGTCTTTAATGACCGATGCGCTAACCACCTTACCTTGAGGCGCAAAAAACTCTTCGAGCTGCTGATCGGTTACGCTGTAAGCCAACCCGCCGACATATAATTTCATTGCCATAATATTTATCCCCTTTTTAACTTATATTGCTCGCGCTTAAAATACTGCTGCACGCGAGAAAATAGTTAGATTGATAAGGCTAATTATATCTACGGCGAAGTAATTGTAACCACTTGCTAGGGCTAGTATAGCATGAGTAAGCATTCCTGCTACTAACAAATACAAATCAATTTCGGTTAATGACTTCTTTCGCAATCGTAATCTGAAGCAACTTTTGCATAATAATCAATCTCAAAATAATGAGCTTTGTATTTTTATGGGCGCGTTCAAGCCTGAAGTTAAAAGCAATTTTTCCAAGAACTAAGCAGATATTTAATATTTTTCCTGTTAGAAGACTTAATCATTAGCTAAAGATTTCGCCTACGCATCGGGTATGTATCATGAGGACGCATGTTTGAGTTTATTTTGTCTCTCTAATAGAGCTCACCCTAATCGTAATCATCTAATAGCAACCTATTAAAATAACAAGTGGCATGAGCAATGCAGACTTTAAGAGTGATCGAATCAGAGACATCACTCCGCTTGAAAATTTCATAACTCTAGTTAAAATATCAGACGTGATATAACAATCAGCTCAACTAACAACTTATAACCTAAAAAGCCGCATACATGGAACATCATCAACATAGATTCACATATTACGAGAGTGAGCGCCGCAAGCGGCAAAACCCTGAACAAATTTTACATAACGCAGGGCTAAAAGAGGGTATGTGCTTTATGGATATCGGCTGCAATAATGGATTCTTTACATTACCCGCTGCTAAAATAGTAGGCGAGAACGGCAAAATATACGCAGTAGATATCGACAACGATGCACTTAATGAGTTAAAAGACAAGCTGCTAATGAAGAATATTTCTAATGTCAAGGTATTCAACTTGCCCGCGGAAGCTACAATGCTTGGCGAGAAGATGGCCGACATAATCTTTTTCGGTACCTGCCTGCATGATTTTAAGGACCCGCTTAAGGTGCTGAAAAACGCTAAAACAATGCTCAAGGATAAGGGCGTCATTTACGATTACGATTGGCGAAAAGTTAAAACTGAACTTGGGCCTCCTTTACAAATTCGACTGAGCACTAACCAAGTGAAACAGCTAGCTGAGTCAGCGGGCCTAAGATTTGGCGCAAGCAATATTTTAGATAAAAACTTCTACGCCGTAGTTTTAGAAAAAACTTAACTAAGTGAATCTCCCTACCTATTTTTAAAAAAATTTGCAAATTCAGGCCGATCCCGGATAGCCGTGCTGCTACAAACCGGACACCGCCAGCGCAGTGTGCCGGCACTTGTTTGGTTCCACTTCTGCAGCTTACCGTGGCAAGCGATACAATACCTAAACCCTCGTTGCCACATGCATAAGTGATGTCTTAATACATTACTTATTGCCAATTAACAGAGAGAGATTAACTAAAATTCAACACGTTTTTGCCGCTACCTCGCAAAGTCATTAACCGGCTACCTGGATCCGATGGTTATAAAACTTCAGTAAAACTTAGTTTTTCAGTTGTGGCGGTACAGGTTTAAGTGTAAAGTTACGCATAAGTTAGTTAAATAGTTGTTATGATAAAAAACATCATTATTTCTCCACATCTCGATGATGCTGTAATCGATTGCTGGCATCTTGTCGCCAATCCCGATTCAATACTAGTCAATGTATTTTCCGGGATACCAGCTCAAGGTACACACGCCTGGTGGGACAGACTATGCGGTGAACCAGATAGCCATAAAATGGTTCAAATGCGACTTAAAGAGAACGCAATGGCAGTTTCCATTAGTGGCAATGCGAACCCCCAACAATTTCTCGGATTCTTAGATAACCAGTATCGCCGAGCGGACAACGTGCCTTTAGTTAGCGATCTAGCAAATCTAATAGACAAGTCCACGCCAAAGACAGCCACTATTTTTGCTCCGCTAGCGCTTAGCCGTATTTACCGCCATCCCGATCATGTTCTTGGGAGGCTGACGGCACTAGAACTTTATAAACGAAACTACCGGGTTCGATTTTACCCAGATCAACCATATATGAGTTTACCAAGTAAACCGAGAGAACCAAAAATTAAACGGACTCAGGATTTGGCAAAAAAAGTTCTCGGTCTAAGTCTTGTTGCTCAAGTAGTGCCACTGAGCGAGGATCAACTGATGCTAAAGCACGAGGCCATGAAGGCTTACCGCAGTCAATATACACTATTAAACGTTCCCACATTAGGCGCCATGGATCGAATCAGCAAGCGACCCTATGAACTAATCTTTACGCCGGCCGGCGAACAATAACAGCTTTAAGCTCTTCTAATATAGGGTAAAGTCCGGCACGTGCTTAATCGCCCGATTCGGCCTATATCAATTACTTTAAACATTGGCTTCTTAAAAGCTATACTAGCTATTTTTGGGCATTCTCTTGAGAGACGATTGAGTTGTAAAAGCTGGTGATTTGGGTGTAGTTGTTAATGCCGGCCTTGGGTATGAGTGAATCGCCGGTGTTTGGAGAATAGTATGTCGTCAGCAGATTAGAGCTACTAAGACCATAACTTAAGCCATAGGATTTAATATTAGATAAATTGACAGACTTAATGATCTTTGCCATAGCTAGTGCGTCAGATAGACTCAAATCGGTCCTTACGTTATTGCCAATGGCATCAAACAGGCGCGTAAGTTGCACCGGATTACTGAGCACACCAAGGCTCAGCGCTTTAGTTTCTAGAGCAACTAATTCTTGCCGCTGATGTTGCTCGCGATTAATATCGCTTTTAGGAAAGCCATAGGCATACGGCGAATCTCCACGGGCAAGCGCCAAAGCAAGTGCTTGCAGACCGTCTAAATGAACTGGGCCGTTTGGCAGTTTTAGCGGACCACCATGCGCCTTGTCTACATTCGGGTCATATAAACCGCGAGGGTCAGGACTCTGGATGTTGACAGTAATTCCCCCTACCGCGTTAACTGCATCTTCAAATGCTTGGTAATCAATTAAGGCATAGTAATCAATTGGTATACCGAAGTCTTGTTCTAATATCTGTTGTAGCTGACCCATTCCACCTTTGAAATAGCCCTGTTGGTTAAAACTCGAGACAGTATTAGCATAGTTAATTTTTTGATAGCCTGCCCCGGGGATCTTTACGAGGAGATCGCGCGGTATGCTTAATATAAATCCGGTATCATTTTTAGTATCGATGCTCACTACCATAATTGAGTCTGTAAGTGCGCCTTCGTCGCTCTGCTTACCCTGATAACCAGCCAGGAGCACATTAACCCTTCCCTGGGCTTCGCCATTTAATCTAGCGGTTGAAAATAGTGCCTGAAAGTCGCTAAAAATATTACCATGAAAAACCTTGTCCAGGTCACCGATGATACGCGAACCGAAATAACCCCCAAACCCAATAGCCAACAATACAACAATTAGAAAAGACGAAAGCACTTTATGGCGGCTAACCCAGCGTTTTTTTTGGCCCTTGACGTCAACACCACCTCTAGAACCTATCCTCTGGCCATAGGTATAGTTAGGTAAAGTTGAATTAATCATCGATCCTGATTGGTTAGGCGGCAAATTATTTTTCATCGAGGAGTTTAGGTTAGCAGATTTTCTTGATGGTTGACTGTAATTGCTAGCCATATCACTTGGGCTGGGAAAGCGCCCGGCAGACAAGTTTTGGTCAGGTTTTGTTTGACGATGCAAGCGATCAAGATTAATGTGCTGAGTGGCACCGGGGGATGAGTCCCTGATATCTTCAATGTATTTTGGGCGACGTTGCTGATTCTCCATTAATAAATTTCAACTCCCTTTTAGAGGTTTTTTCTAAATTTAACGCATACTAGATCTTAGATTTTATAGTTTTTTCTACAAACGAATATGTTTCGTGTGCTTGTTGCACCAGCGTATCATGTCCAGGTAGATGTGCAATTGAAACAAGTAGTATTAGTACTGTGAGTACCGCCAACCTGTATAGCTTGAAACGGCGTACCGTTATTGAACTATCTTCTCTATAGGCAGGAGCCATGCCGATCACAGTGCGCTTTAGTATGCGATTGGCGTTATACGCAATTATGTAGTGATAAATAAAAGTTATAAAAATCGCGTGCGCTAAGCCTTTATGCAGGCGCCGGCCGGACGTATACACCGGATTGCTGTTAACAAAAACCATCTTACCGTTTTTCTTCAAACCCTTTAGCAGACCAACTTCATCACCACCTTGGGTCAGTGATGTATCGTAACCACTCCAAACCTTTTTCTTAAACGCTAAATTAGTAGCAGTCACATAAAAAACATTACCGGCAATGCGGCTGTAGGTAGCAACTATACCAAACAGCAATTTAGGATATAGTTTTGCCCACCACGGCCCATCATAATACGCACATGGGCCGGCCACAGCGATACAATCATTATTTCGGAATGTCGAATCAATTTTTTCTAGCCAGTACTCGTTAAAGACAGTATCGGCATCAGTAGAAATAACTATTTCACCATTTGATGCGAGCGTACCTGACTGGCGGGCCCAACAAACACCTCGATGGCTTTCGTGTACTACTTTTACGCCATAAGATTCGGCTACTTGCGCAGTATTATCGCTGCTATTGTTGTCAACCACTATAACTTCAAAATTTTTAAAACTTTGACGGCTCAAAGACTCAAGGGTACGCCCGATAAATTGTCCCTCATTGAAGCATGGTATGACTATACTGAATCGCGGTTTTGGTTTACTCATATTGACCTTGATATTGTAGCTTATTATCGCTTCCCGCAAAAATTAAATTTACTAGATTATACTATGATTGTACTGTTCTGTCAATATGCTAGCGTGCTGTAGGCTTTAAAAAATTGTTGAATTAGTGTTCCAGCCCCTTGACCAAAGTAACTATTGCACAAGTAATGGTAACTAAATTCGCTGGGCTGTTGAAGCTGTTTAGCCGAGTGTGTATCGACGGGTGAATTTAAGTTGGATGGTTCAATGCGTGGCGTTCCTTTTATCAGCGAGCCTTTTTGGAGCGACCAGGCGATCAAGCCTATATTATGAGCATGCAGAAAACTGAGGTATTGCGGTGTCGTTACCGGTGCGCGCGAGTAACACTCAGCCCACGGTGATTGATACTGTGACCATTCTCCATCAACTACCGCATGCTTTTCGGCTAATCTGGCTATAAAATTCCAGTGGGATACTTGATTTAAATCTATATGATGATAAGAATATACAATGTTGCTTCCAGATATTAAGTAGGGTTTTTCGGGCAGCTTTTGCGCCCAATAGGGTCCTTCTACCCATATAAGGTTGTTCACGCCCCATGATCGAATCTTATTTACCAGGGTTTGCATGCCAAGATATTTAGTGCCGTCAATGGTTGCTCCATATTTCCAGGCTTGCCATACAGTCAAAGTATTTTTGCTATGGTTATGTCGCTTGTAACGGTACCTGTAACCTAGATGATTGATGTTTAGCAAAAGGTGGTTTAAATGGTAAGTGGGGTCTTGCGACACAATGCTCGATCCATCAAGTCGAGGCTCATTAAACAGGTCAAATATAACAAAGGGCTGATTACTGAAAGTTGCTGACATAATACGCCAAAACTTTACAGTGGTATAAGTCGGCGCTAAAGTATTGGTGGTAAACTCGGTCTGATCATTAATGACGACTACCTGACCTAGGGAACGTGCCAATTTCACCTGCTTAATGATCTGATTTAGAAACCGTTGGTTGTATGCTTTATTCGGACTATCGTGTATAAATAAGTTACTTTCTGCGACTTGTAAGCGAATTGTATTGGTGTGCCAGTAAAGTGCGGCTGCTTTAATTTGTGCATCGATATTGGCTAAATTCTCACTGTAGTCGGTATCTTCAAGGCCCCCATAGATGGATATACCCTCAGGTATATATTGCCGGCCCGAAGGCAGCAAAATCCGATTACCTAGAACCTTGAATAACTCGCTCTTGGATTTAATCACTGGCGGCAACGTACTCTGCTCGGATGTAGCTGAAACTGGACGATTTAAGACACTAAATAGGCTAATTACAGCTATTATTAGGCAACTGAATATAAATAATGTGAACCGACGCATAATCGTTTGTCTATTCTACACACAAAATTGCAGATGTTAAGCTGTTTTTTTTATATACTTGCGGTAATAAATAAAGCCTGGCGGCAAACCGATGATCATATTGAGCACGCGGTAAATTAAAGTTACCGACAGCGCAAATGCAAACGGTTGACCTAAAGCGACTAGTATACCTGTTAAACTGACCTCAAATGCCCCGACGCTAATTATGGCGCCGCCAAAGACGCTAGAAATATTAGCCACAATGTATCCCATTAGCACGATGCCGGGATTAACCACCCGTCCGAGTGCTAAAAACGCTAGATACATAGTAAATACTTCCACCACAATATATGTTACTGACCAAACGTAAGGTACAAACATAGTTCGGACATTGCCAAAGATCTCGTGAAATCCACTATAAAAGTCATCCGCAAAACTTTTAGAACCGATGCTCTTAAGAAAGTGAAATTTAAGTGATAGCCAGTTATGCAATCTTCTGACTAACTTCTCGTTCCGCACCAGCTTATAGATTATTATGCCCACTGTCAGAATCAGGAACGCCGCAACAATAACTCCTTCAAAGACGGTTGCATCCGAATGATCAGTGGCGGCTAGCAGAAGGATAGATACCGGTATAAACATCGCTACGGCGATTGAGCTTAATACGTAGCGCATAATCTGGGTCAGAAAACCCTGGCCGCGTGGAACTTCAGGCTTTAAAACCTGGGACAAAAATACCGCGCCGCCCATACCGGCAGTAGGAAAGATGTAATTAACGAAGTTGGACGACATTGCGCCCTCGAACAACCGCATTAAGCCGATCTCGTACTTAAAAGCCCTGAGAATCGACCGGTAGTATAGGGCATTAAGATAGTAACTAAATAATTGAACGATGACGACAGCGATCAGATAATAAAGCTTAATATTGATGAGTAGATGCCAGAATGTAACAAACTGGTGGCGATTGAGCAAAATGACTATGAATAGGCCAATAATGCCGAGAGCCAAAACCACTTGTCTGAGCTTCATCTAGAATGATGACTTGTTTATCAGTATTAGTGTAGCAAAAGAAGCTTGTGTATAGCATTATGTTCAGTATGCATAAGCGACCTGCTTGGTGTAAGCTGAAAGCAGAACTTTAATTTTAGCGAGGGGAGAGGTCGATGGACAATGGCAACATGCTAGTCGTAACTACAAATGAAGTGCCCGGCTATGAAGTAGTGGCAGTTTACGGAGAGGTTTTCGGTGTGATGACGCGTAGCCGCAATATGGTCAGCAATATAGGGGCTGGTCTTAAATCAATTGTCGGCGGAGAAATCCGGGCTTACACCAAACTAGTTAGCGATAGCCGCACGGAAGCAGTTGAGCGAATGAAACACTCCGCTGCTCAAAAAGGAGCTAATGCGGTAGTTATGTTCCGTTTCGACACCAGTGAAATCGGCGGAACTATGAACGAAGTTGCGGCCTACGGTACTGCAGTACAAATCCGGTCTAAACGGTCGAACTCCAAAAACTAAACCACCATGCCCCTTAAAATTAACCTTCCCGAAACCGCAGCAACGTACAAGTATTGAGTTTTTGTCATATTGTCGTCAGCACTAACTGAGTGTATTTGATGTTTTTAAATGTCGTGCAGCCGCTTAACCACGGCACCAAGTTTGTCATAGTCAGACAGATCATCTTCTGTCCCGATCGCTAAGATCATGTGCGTCAAGCCGAGTTTATGCATATCCTTTGCGGTAGATATGATAGCTTTGGGGTCGTTGGCGGCTTTAGCTACGCTTAAACCCGCTGCTACAGTTTTTTCAATGTCGTCGTAATTTCGTCCCAGTTTTTCGCAATGTTGACGCAAGACTGCCAATTTATGAGCCACTTCCTCTTGACCGGTTAGCCAAAATAAATTGCAAGCGTCAGCATACTGGGCAACCAGTTTAAGCGTTCGCTGCTCCCCGCCCCCTCCAATTAAGATGGGGGGGTGCGGCTTAGTTAGAGCCTGGGGATGATTTATTGGTTCGGGCAGGTGGTACATTTTACCATTAAATTCCGACGAGTCATCCGACCACATCTGTTTAGCTAGCCTGAGGGTATCCTCTAGCCTCTCGAACCGTTTGGCGGTTAACGGATTGGGCAAGGCTAAAGCCATTGCTTCCTCGTCGTTCCAGCCTGCACCGATACCAAAATACGCTCGGCCGTTTGACAGAACATCAAGGGCTGTCACGGCCTTAATCAAAAGTGCTGGCTCACGGTAAATAACACCAGTAACTAGTGTCCCGAGCTTCACTTTTGCCGTCAAGCCGGCCAAAAAGCCTAACGTCGTGTATGCTTCCAGCATCGGATCGGTTTTGGGTCCGAGATGGCCAATCTGAAAAAAATGATCCATAACCCACAAGCTATCTACGCTTGCAGCTTCTGATTTAAGCGCCACCTCCTTAAGCATGTCTCTTATCCTGGCGTCTCCGCCAGGATAGTTAAAACGATTAATTTGGATACCGACTTGCATAAACTTTTACTCCTTCCTTGGTTTTCCCAAAGCTCTTAGCGTAGGCAATACTTCACGGCCGATCAGTTCAATTAATGCTTCTTGGTCAACGCTTGTACATTGGAAGCCGACAATATCAGCGTGAAGATCACGCACTAACGGCTGATAGGCACTAATCAGATCTTGCGGTGAACGCGCCAAACGGTAGCGTGTTAAGATATCTGACCGCGTTAGTTGGTCGGCCTCTCGTTGCAGTTCTTCGGGATCGTCTGCATCAGCGCGACTCGGTGCACGCAAACCCCGCCAAGGCTTAAGCGCTTCCCAAGCTTCTTCCTCATGGCTGCCATAAACCGACCAATGTGTTGCAACTAGGATCAGCCTTTTATCTTTAGCAGCTGACTGAGCCGGCACAATAACCTGTTCTTTAATTTCATCTACATCCTTAACGCTGACAATTAACCCATCAGCCTTTTCTCCGGCAAGAGTCGCTGTTTGAGGACCGCCAGCGGCCACCAATATCGGTAGGGGGTGGAGCGGCGGGCTATAAAGCTTGACATTATTGGTCTTATAATACTCGCCATTAAAACTTAGCTTTTCTCCCTTAAGCAGTCGACTCATAATCGCTATGGCTTCGCTTAATCTTGCGCTGCGTTCGCGGTAGGCCGGAAAGACTATACCTAGGGGCACTTCATTGATCTTTTCACCAGAACCGACACCTAAAGCAAAGCGTCCGCCACTTAACCGATCGATCGTTGCAGCAGCCTGAGCGACCACCGCCGGATGGTAACGAAACAGCGGTGTTGTGACAGCCGTCATTAACTCTAACTTTGTTGTCACCTGGGCTAAAGCCCCAAGCGTCGCATATGCAAAACCGGCTGCCCCAAAATCGGCAACCCACGGGTTAAAGTGCTCCGACACCATCACCCCGTCGAATCCAGCATGCTCTGCCACTAACGCATGCTTAATTAATACCTCTGGCTGGAACTGTTCGTGACCTAAAAACCAATAGAATTTTGTCATTCTAGAATTGTTATTATACTAGCTTAAGCTGAAATACATTACTTGGGTATTAATAAATTATGCTTGAAAGCGGCATACACGCCGGTATTTATGGATGAGCAAACTTTAATCTATGATGTTCCCCTCCATAGCCAAATCTTGCCCTGTTTAACGGTCCCGGGTAAGGTCACCCTCTTTATCCAGCGCACAAAGCTTAAAAAGATAATCATGCACGCTCTTAGGCAGTACCGCAATGATATGGCAATTGGTGGCGACGCCATATAAGCCCCACAACCGTATCCTTTGGTTCGGAGTTTTCCAAAACATTCTCGGCTGATGAAGCAATATTAAACAACACCCGATGGTCAAATATTTTACCAGTACCATCTGGATCATTAACCGCGTTATGAATCATCTATAATTATCACTAACTTCTAAGGTTTTTGGGAACATCCGAAACTATTGGCGGCTGGTTCACGTTAGTACTGTTCGCCGCAGAAAATCACATTTTTCAAAAACCTAGCTAGTCACGGAAAGCATTTGTTATTCCATAGCTCTAAAGAGTATATTGATTTCTACGAATTTTCTAGTAAACCCAAAACATAGGCCGCTTGTCCGACATGCTGTAAGTCATCGGCTAAAACACTGACAATACGCACCGCAAGCGTTACTGGAGGTTGCCAGCGTTTGTCGACTATTCTTTGGTAATCGGTTTCTTTCAGCCCGCTTAAGTAGCGGATAGTCGCGGCATGGACAACATCGTGATAACCGCCCAGCAGTTTGGCATCGGCCTTAACCAGACCGACTGCTTTAGTACTTTGTCCGTATCCGGTTGCGTTATTGTCAAACGGCAAGTTAAATTTATCGGACCATCCCTGATGCCATAGCTGCGTGTCAGAAAAAGCAGCAGCCAAGTGGTCGTCCTGTACCCGGGTTAAGTGCCAGATTAGCCATGCTATAGTGTTCGCTCGCTCATGTGGTCGGTAAAATAATTCTCTTTCATCCAAACCGTCAATCACTCGGTGCACGTTTTCTTTAACTCGGTTAAACCCATCGCATATTAAATCATTAGATAGCATTGTTCCCTCCGTCACCAAATCTATTATATGCCTTAACGGCAATCACATTGTAGATAAGCAGCCTTACATCATTCCGACGCCGTCAACAAGTGAATTGCATCTTTAAAACAAATCGATAGCAATTAATGCGCTGACTACAGATTCGGTAGTATCTAAAATCGGGTGGTTGACTGTGATCGGTCCAGAGCCATAGGCCGTTTCAAGCACCTGGTCAGATAATGTGCCAACGGCAACTAGAGAGTACACCGTCCAACTAGATAGTATATAAATTCAATGCCGGAGCACAGTTGATTGAAGACCAACTTAGTAGAGGCTGCGGCCATTGCCGCAGACAGCACGAGAGATAAAGAACCTGGGGCTGCCCGCCACCAAGAATCCCTGATTCGATGAACGCCCAAAAGACCCGATCGCTATAATCCCGATCAGGATGGCTGATGTTATTATTTATAGCAGAACGGATTACTTTAAACGCCCGGCTGGCAGTCCGGCTGCAATAAACATACCACTCATCCCGATTATTATAGTTTTAACCGTCAGCTAATTCTTGGGCGTAATCAGAATTTTAAGGTAGCAATTGATTAAGAACAATGATTGATATGAAGTCCATCGCTAGCAATGTTTTGACTTTCACCAATGATGCTAATGACGGAATAACCATTTGCACGACAGAGTAACCGATTAGCAAATAAAAAACTTGCTTACAGCCGCCTTAATGGCTTGATTCTGACTTATAAGGAGTCTCGAGCTGGCACCTTAACTCAAAAGTCTCTCTAAACACGAAGCGCGGCCGTTAAATAGAGCAGCAAACAAACTCGTAACAATAGCTCAATGATCATTAACTAAACCATATGTTGCCCTTGATACCTACAACTGACAGTTCTCGGGATCAAGACCCTTAAGCCCGGTTGCGATACCAATAACGCCAGATTAAGCGATGGATCGGTATGAGCTTTGGTATATCTCTTAATCCGGGTATAAAAGGCACGAATAGCAATAATAGAGTTGCGGCACCGGTAAGATAAATTGCTATCAAATCAACGTTAACAGAGGCAGCAAAACTAGGTATCTGATACCAAAGCGTATAAAGCCAGAGCCAAGGTTGAC
>JAJYZG010000031.1 GCA_021800155.1 bacterium | reverse complement strand
TTACGTGATAAAATCCATATATTAACAAGTAAGTTGGAAAGGACTCAGCGAGAACTTGGTTACCACTATTAGAAAAGCTCATGCTTAAACAGTACCTTTTGGTAACACTTACTTAATATCTAACGCGCATAGTGCGTTAGCTCTCGGTCGATTCAGGTCTCATGAAATAGCTTGTAGAATTCACAACCATTGTCGGTCTGGACGATTTTTACCTCAAATGGGGCAACGCTTAAGGACTTGAGCAGGAAATTCTTAGCCCAGGCACTAAATAGGCTGGTGTACACAAACGAAAAGGCAAACTCAAATTTATAATGTAATTAATAGCGTAGGTAACACTGCGCCTAATTCCGTTAATAAACTTAATGATATAGTTTATCTGAATTAGGTCACCAGACTTTTCGGAGTGTTAATTGCTACGACACCGATTAATTATTTTTGATTGACTTTAACTTTATGCGGATGTCTGGCTCTGACATAATTAGATAGTCCTAGCGCGCTTAAGTAATCCACCTTGGACTTTCAGGTTATCAATAACTATACAGACGTAGAGCAGCTAGGGGATAGTATATTTGTTGCTGGGCAGAGGGGTTAAGGTTATCGGCTAGTTTAGCATAGCTTATTCTAGGATGCTTCTTGCGCTGCCTAGACAAGGTTGTTGGCACAATAATCTTGTCAGTATGACGCCGTCTTCTGGTATTGTCAGCTCTATCGTCTGGCGCTAGGCTGCTAAGGCATACGTTTTGTTTTAACTTATGCTTCCGATATATATTGTTGACCGGCCAACATCAAAAAGCTTTCGCGGCTAGCTTCTGGCTCATACCGATTAAATGAATCACGTACTTGTATTCCTAACGAAACTTTACTACCTTTATGATCGGTTATGTTTTGAATGTACATAGCACTACGAGCATAACCCGAGGAACAGCTGACCTACATAAATACTGTTCTAGAGAAACTCTCATCTGATATAAAGAACTTCCCGACGATAATTAGTCAGGGCCCAATATGTTTATGAAGTTAGGAAGCTGTTGCAAAACCCAGCCAGGCTGAGTTAACATAAGCACTAGATGCGAAAACTAACAACCGGTGGCAGTATTAACATACTCTTAATGGCGTTTATTGGCGTGTGTATAGTGTTGGTAGTGTCGTTAGTTTTTGACTTTAGCTACTATTCAAAAGCCAACAAGTATAAAAATGATGCCAATACTTTAATTGCCCAAGCCGTAGCAATTGCAGAGGCTAAGCAAGCCACTCAACTTGACAATCAATTTAAGTTAGAGAGCGAAAACCCATTCATTAGTTACACTGGACCATCGCAGTATGGTAGTGTTTATGTATCATATCCCAAAGACTGGAGCGCTTATGTTGATACTAACGGATCCAATCCTCTTGATGCTTATTTTAATCCAGGCGTGGTTCCATCGGTTGGAGTTTCGGGTAGTGTGTTTGCACTAAGATTGCAAATCAATTCCAATACTTATAGTCAACAGCTCCAGCAGTATACAGCACAGCAGCAAAGTTCAAATCTCTCGATCACTCCTTATCAGTTAAGAAAAGTACCCCAAGTGACCGGTGTTTTGATTCAGGGGCAGATTGAGCCCAACAAAACCGGCGATCTGGTTATGTTCCCAGATCGTACGAACACGCTAGAGCTATGGACTGAGTCAACCAACTACAACAGTATATTCTTAAACCAGATATTGCCTAATGTAACTTTCCAACCTTAAGCTATCTGCTATTTTAGGGCACATTTGGTCGTAGTATAATTTGATTAAAACCTTGAGGGAACGTGGGGTTATAAGTGAGTTCGCCGATACCCGGATCAACATTATCGCAGCAGTTGTTGCTTTCGGTTGCAGAACAATTAAAACTACCCTTAATTCAGATTGCCAGGCAAGCTGAGCTGGCTGCTGTCGGGATGACAGCTGATTTAACGCAAATCTGCACACTTGCCGAGAATGGACTTAAATTAATTGACGGATATAGTTTAGGTTTACAGTTGGCCAACCTTAGTAATTACGAGTTGGCGCCTGAGGCGGTATCGGTGGCTTCAGTGCTGTATGAGGCTGACGAACAGCTTAAGGCATTAGCGCGGCTGTATAACGTTGAGCTCGAGTTGAATATCTCAGGCCGCTATGAACCGGTTCTCGCGCATCGCCAGGGTCTACAGGCTGCAATAGTGGGTCTTGCTAGCGCCCTGATCGAAGCTTTGCCGGCACAGGCAAGCGTCACGTCCCAGACAATGCTTCAATTGGCCACTCATCGTTGCCGATACGGTATAGTTGCCGGTGTCTATGCCAACCTTCCTTCGCTAAGCAGCGAAGCTCTTCGGAGCGGACGAAGATTGTATGGCCGTTCACGTCAACCGTTAGTTGAGATTAGCCACACTGGCGGAGCCGGA
Source organism: bacterium (assembly GCA_021800155.1). Classification (GTDB taxonomy): domain Bacteria; phylum Patescibacteriota; class Saccharimonadia; order Saccharimonadales; family UBA4665; genus JAJZWH01. Next base: position 7,422 of record JAJYZG010000031.1, on the reverse strand, counting down.
ATTTTTGTCGCTGATGCAATTTTTAAGGCGATGAAACTCAAATTACATGTATCGCGGCATCACCGGCTCTATGGTTTGGGTGTGGTGCTACAACCATCGTCGCAGTTGGCTCTGGTATAACTAACTATGAGTCATCAAACCAAGCGGATACTGCTTCTCGAACCGGATAGTGTGTTAGCCGGCTCCTTAACAGCCGGGTTAATTAATGCTGGTTATGACGTGCAGCACGTGTACTCAGCCCAGGCCGCCGTATCATCGGCAGACCGTTTAAAACCAGACTTAGTTTTTTGTGAGCTGCAGCTAACAGCACATAGCGGGATCGAATTTCTTTATGAATTTCGTTCTTACAGCGATTGGTCGGTAATACCAGTGGTTATTTACAGTAGTGTACCGCCTGTTGAATTTAATGCCAGCCGTAACGGCTTAACTTATGATCTTAAAATCTCCGGGTATTTATATAAGCCCGACACCACGCTAGCTGAAGTTATTGATTGGGCTAATAAGTTAACTTGAGCTTAGCAGCGGTCCATTAGGACGAACGCCTTACTGATATGGCTGTTGACAAGTTATGCCAAAAACAGCCCAATTGGGTGAAAATTTTTACATGCAGACGATTAAATAGTCTCTACTATGCTATAGAATTAAACACCACTCAATCTCACTTGGGGCGTTTAAACGAACGGAGAGGGTATATGCAAACTAGGTATCGAGGTGGTGAAAATACCGGAATTATCACTCACGGGTTTATAGTGTCTAAATTAGGTCTTATCGCGGTTGGAGTGGTTTTGGTAATTATTGCAGTTTACTTAGCGGTTTTGTTGGCGCAAAAGCAGCCGTCGTTAACTGAACTTAAGTCCCGCCCCCTAACCTATAGTGCTGATAATATGACTCACCCCGCTACGGTTTCAAGCCAAGCCGCTACGCCCATTAACTCGGTTTCAAATAGCGTGTCGAGCAATGTTTCAAGCAGTGACGTTAACGGTCAGAGCAGTACTGAGGTCAGTGTTAACGGCCAGAATATTATGGTACCAGCCAACGGTTCATACGCCACAACTATCGGCAATGCTGACATCAGCATATCGCATACCAGCGGTGGTGGTGGCAGCAGTAGCCAGTTGCATGTTCAGGTCAACTCGACAGGAGGCAATTAGCAAACATGAACAGATAGATAATGTTTGTTGGTCGGCCGGCCTGATCTAACTAGAAAATCTGGTTGAATCAAGTTGGGTGAACAACCCATAAAAGAATAAATTAACCCTAAGAGGGAGGTATGAAATGAAACAACTAGTCATTCGTGCCGCAGCTGCTACTGTATTGGGCCTCGGTCTTACTACAGGGGTGGCGGCAGCACAAAGCGGGGGATCGATTTCCAACACCGGAACCGATTCCAAAAATATCATTAAGTCGGGTGTGGTAACCCATTCGCACGTCCAAAACAAGAATAAGCTGGGTGCGTCTTACTCTAACGAACAAGAGAGTAGTAGCGGTCAGGCGGGCGTATATCACAATACGACTGGCGGTAACGCGACAAGCGGCAGCTCAACTAATACTAGTTCATTGTCGCTGAACGCTTCGGTCACTAACACACCTTCGTCAACGACTACGACTTCAACTAGCGGTACGAGTGGCGGGACTGGTAGCATCAACACAACTGGTACGTCATCGGTCAATGTCGTGAATTCGAGCAGCAAAAACGATATGACTGTAAAAAATACCAATGACTTGTCGGTGATGGTTAGCAATGACCAGCAAACGTCTAGCGGTAAAGCTACGGTTGCGGGTAATACAACCGGCGGCTCAGCCACAACCGGCGATGCCACTAACACCAGTACTACTAGCGTTACGTTTGACGTTTCTAACTAACGTTTCAACGCGAGCAGTAGTTACAAATTTTCGGATGGGGGAGTAGTACCATCTAAGAGTACTACATCCCTTTATCCGGAGTAGGCAGTAAGGCAAAGAAACGAGGCGGCTTATGGTAGTAGTAAATGTTAGACGGAATCTGGTTCAGCACAAAGTCAAATTCGGTTTGATGGCATTATCGTTATTGTTGTGGTTGCCGCTGAGTCTCCAGGTTGCGTATGCCGATAGCGTTACTACTACATGCTCGCCTCCAACCTTTACGAGCGGTGTGCATGTACCGGTGGGCGCTGATGCGGCGCTCTACACTTATAACTGTAAAACCGGGTTATGGGAGAGCGCATATTATTCGTTTAATCCCTATACCGACATCTATGCACCCCTTTATACGGTTGTTTATACCTATGATCCCGCAACCGGTGAATATAATTATCCCGATTGGATCTACGACGCACCAAACAATGATTATATTGAGATTACCCAATCCACAACAACCCCGCCGTCAGGTGCGGTGATTGTGGGCGCACCATCGCTAGTTTCTCCTAATGCTACTACTAATGACAACAAAAGCGGTAGCTTAAGCAGCAATAAAAACGCTTCTGGTACATCTAATACGATTAGCAATACAGGATCCGGTTCGTCGAACACGATTAATAATCAAGGCAATCCTGGCTCAAGTAACAGCATTAATACTACCGGGACTAACTCTTCTAACAACATCAACTCGAGCAAGGGCGGCAATCTCAATCTAAATAACACTACACTAGCAACGGATACCAATAACATTACCGGTACAGCTAATTCCGGGAGTGCCAGCGTCACATCAAACACGTTGGCCGGTGGTGCTACAACAGGTAATGCCATTAACGATGCCAATGTTGTGAATCTACTTCAATCAGCCGTAAATGTTCTCGGTCCAAATGCCGTAACTTTCGTTGACAACATTAACGGGAACGTTAACGGTAATTTGTTACTCAATCCCGCGACCCTTTCTAACATTAATCCGTCCAATGATCCTTCCCCCAACAATTTAGTCGTTAATAATGCTACCTCGGCTAACATGACCAGCAATATTGATCTGGCTTCAACTAGTGGCAATGCGGATGTATCCAATAACACTGTGGCAGGCAACGCCGTTAGCGGCAACGCCTCCGCTATTGCTAATGTGGTAAATGTGATTGATTCAGCACTTGTTAGCGGCCGGTCGTTTATAGGTGTTATTAACATAAACGGCGATCTTAACGGCAACATCTTGCTGCCGCCAGACTTTGTCAACCAATTGCTGGCGGATAACGTGCCGACTGTGAATATTATTACTAACACAGGGACGAACTCATCTAACGCTATTAATGGCAAGTCGGGCGGTACAACTAACATTACAAATTCCAATAATGCCACGATTAATAATTATGTAGTTACTAATGCGTCGAGTGGCACAGCGTCTGTGTCTGGCAATACCAGTGCCGGTAACGCTACAAGCGGTAACGCTACTAATTCTATTACTGCGTTTAATCTAACTGGCAGCAACTTGATTGGCAGCAATGATTTGTTGGTGTTCGTTAATGTAGCCGGTGGCCAATGGGTGGGACTAATTATTAATGCACCTCCGGGTACCACAGCTGCCGAATTCGGTGGCGGAATTGTCAGCAGTAGTGCAGACACCAATGCCAATATCAATAACCAGACCAAGGACACAATTAGCAATAACATCGACTTAACTGCGGCAAGCGGCAGCGCCACTGTGTCTAACAATACTAGAGCCGGCAATGCGGCAAGCGGCAATGCTGATAACGCAGTTAACTTGCTCAATATAGAAGACAGTAACCTAGCATTGTCCAACTGGTTCGGCATCTTGTTTATAAACGTATTTGGAATGTGGAACGGTAATTTAGGTATCTATACGCTAACTCCGCCATTAATCAATACTGGAATGGGGCAAAATTCTGCTTCTGATCCTTCTGTAATGGCCAACAACAGACTGGTTGCGTTTGAGCCAACTATTGCCGGAGGTGGGGTACTTAACACCAATGGTGATGCTGTGTCCAATCCGGCAAGCGGCACTGTGCTCATTACAGATCCTATAGATAATAATATTAGTCCCGCGGCGGTAACCTACCATCCGATTATAAGCCGAACCAGTAAGCTGTTGTCTAAACCGCAAACTACCGAAACGTCGGTCTCGATCATAATCGGGAGCTTGGTCTTATTTACACTTTATTTAATCTGGGATCACTTTTACTTCAAGAGCCGAAGGGCTAAAAAAGTCACGAAAGCGGACTAAAAGCTTAATCACCTTTGCTAATATCCAATAGACCGTGAACGTTACTTCCAGGGTTAATTTAAAGGTAAACCAGATAAAGTAGCCAGGGCCGATTAATACCAGGCCCAGTTTTTTAGGCATAGATAAGTTAGATAAAAGAGATATCGCGAAGGTATAAACCAACATTAACGCTAGCCAAGAGACCAAAAGGAAAGACGGTTCCTTTAAGCTTATCGCCAGAAAGGTAAAATATCCAAAGAGATAAAATATTCCGCCTACCGCTACAGTTTTAAGGGTTAAATATAGCCAGGCAAAAGGGTGTACTTTTGCCGTTATAATGCTATCTAGTTTATTTGTTCGCGACTGGTATATTTTTATTAGGTAGTTCTTAAAATTTTCTGGAGGAAGGCTGGCCGATATAACTGAAGTGTATTTGATCTTTGGCGGTGATTTGAGCTGCGGTTTAGTCAGGTTTTGAAGCGTTGATCCCATGCATAGAAGGGGCGGCTGAACTGATGCCCCCAAACTTTTTAATCTAAAGCCGGTCATAATTTGATCGATCTGTTGGAATAAACTTATAAGTGTTAAATTATTTTCAATTTGGCAATCGATACTTAAAATATCGGCATAATTCGGCCGATTAAGTAACGTAGCTGCGGATTTAATACCTTTAAGCTTTAGCTGCATACTGCTATCGATGAATATAATGAAGTCACTCTTGATGTGTTTTAGGGTCCAGCGATAAAGAGTCTCTTGCTTAAATATCCGGTTATTGGACCGGTTAATTTTAATCTGTTGAAGTTGTCTTCGACTGATGCAGGATTGAATAAATTTTTTAAGTTTATCTGGTCCGAACGGACTCAAGATATAAACTTCGAGGTTTCTGGTTTTTTGAGCAAAAAGGTACATCAGGCATGAGAGCAAATTGTCGTCTAGCCGATAGATTAAAATGACAACTGAGATTGTTTTCGGACTTAGGCTCGGTGACCGTTTAAGGACAGCTGCTTCTTTATAAGTCGCCAAACTGCTGGCGGCAAAGGCAGCAATTGCGAGTAGTCCCATAAAACTTCCGCAGTAAAAAACAAGAATTTCAAGCATCAGGTGATACCACCTTAATGAAATTAAACTGATACATCGTTCGCCATTGGTTAAGCGAACCGGTACAGGTTTGAATAGTCAGTATAGGTGCTCCACTGCTGTTAATGACGCTCGTGTCATAAGGTGCTAGACTGAAGGATCTCATAAAATCATATTCGAACTCGTGATTATTATTCGTAATAACTAAAGCTATTGCGCCAATTTTGGGGGTATAATGTCGCAAAGCACCAAAAACAAAATCATTGTTGTGCCCGTATATGAAAGTGTTTCCCTCAATATTGTTGGCCAGCGTTGAAGTCATCGCAAATTGCGCGCGATAACCGCTTAGAGTCCAGCTGTCAGTGCTTGCTTGGTAGTAGCCGCGATCAACCGGTATATCAATGGCTGAACCCGGTATGATTAAACGTACTGGCAAACCGGATACGACTGCGGGGAATAGCAGGGATGGAGGTTGAAACGGTTTTTGTTGTGCTTTACTGAGTGCCACGACCTGTGTTTTATAAGATAGCAGCGGGTTCAGGCAATACCAGGCAAAAGCTAAGCCGATTAAATTAATCAGGCTTAGCTTAAGGATGTATCCTACCTTATGAGTATTTGTAACTTCCGGCACAAATACCTCTTCTTTGCCTTGTTTCGTCTGACTTTAGGAGACTTTTTTGGCGAGTTTAACACCAATACCGGCTACAAGGGCGCATACCGCGAGCACACCTAAACCGATTTCAACAGCCGTCAGTGCGGTGTTGCTGCCGGTCACGGGTAGGCTACTGGGGGCGGTGCTGGGCTTAACTGCCGTCGGCCCGGCCACTATAGCTGTAGTCGTGAATGGAACTACTGGGCTTGTACTTGACGTAGTACTTTTTACAGGCACACAACTGGCACCTAGCTGTACGGTGTAAGTATTACTATTGCTTGAATTACCACTAGTAGCATTGCCCGAGCTGGTGTTTCCGCTGGTCGTGGCGCCACCACTGGTTGAACTTTGGGTGTTGCTTTGAGTTATAACGCCTGTATTACTGCAGGTGACTGTTTGGTTGTTTTGGTCCACACAGTTTACAATGTTTGTCGAATTTGCTCCGGTATTTGAAATACTACCGTTGCATGTGACAGTCGTGGCGGCACTCGCCATCCCCATCATTAGCCCAACCCCTATAACACTGGTTATTGATGTTAGTAAGAGCTTGCGCATCTTTATACCTCCTTTAATACACCGTGCACCCAATATAGCACAAAAATATAATTGCAATATATACTATATTATAGTTTGCATAAGCATTATTTTGTGATTTTTAGGGCAAGAATGTCGAGAAAGACATTGGACGGGCTAGTGTTTTCTGACACGGAGGCGGTAGTCGAGTCAGAGTGCTGGCGTAAAGTTGCTTAACTGTGTTGTCATAACCTAAAAATAGGATGTTCACCTGATAGTCGAACGTCAAATAACCCTCGCCATTAATTTCTGCGGTTGCGCGAGTCGTATCGACCGAGCTGTTCAGTGCCTGTAGCTGTTCAGCTAATTGCTGATTATAAGTTTGAGCGATAGATCTATCACTGCTCGGGCACATTGGCGGAACGGCAGGCTTTGGAGTAGTTCTTACGGGCTTATTGTGCTGAATAACTTTAGAAAATCGCGGGCGTTGGCAGGCTTGCTTTAAGCATGCTGCACCGATCTGATAATTAGCAGTGCTCATTAACTGTTCGTTAGGAGTTTCAATTACCAGTAAAATTAAGCCGCATAAGGCTATCGCAAGATTGATAAGTGCTCTAATCATGGCAAGTATGTAAGGCTTTAATAAACGAGTTACGCAACAATATTACGATATTAGGCAAAAATATGGCAAATTAATTGAACTGTTAGAGTCAACCCAATACGTGCAGACCAAATGCCGTATGCATAACAAACACTCTAAAGTGATAGATATAAGAGTAATGTTAAAGCAACTTAAGAAGACTGGCTGGTAATCATAAACTTCTCTCAAATAACTTCAGCTAGCATTCAGTTGGGCTGATTCAATAAACAAAACTGGTGATGTTTCCGCTTTCATGTGCTGGCTCAGGTGCATAGCTCAACGCTCATAACAGCTTTAGCGAAAACCAATCCTACAGGCCGGTAGGCCGTAGATGAATACCGTCCGCCGTTTTCTACGTGAGGTATCATCTTGCCACCTCAACCAAATATTGACGTAAGATCTTCACGGGTAGTATGGCTG
>JAJYZG010000030.1 GCA_021800155.1 bacterium | reverse complement strand
GTTTTTTGGCCGGTTTAATATCTCTTGTAATAATTGGTATCGGCTTAAAAGTAACTAAATGGTTGCACTATTATACGATTGCCGTGGCTTTAATTGCGGCTACGGGATTAATCTTAATCACGACACATAATGAAGACTGGGCAGGATCCGGAGCGGCCGAACGCGCGGTTGCTAGCAGCGAGATTATCTGGCTGGTATTGTTCGGGGTTTATATCATATTTCGCTTATTGCGCCGACCGACACTCGAAATGCCCCTAGAACGTAAGAACGAACCGGATATTTTGCAGATATAACCCTGACTATTATTCCCAGCGAAATACGCGGAAAGCTATGGCGTAGATAATGACTAACCAAACTCCCATTACTGCAAGCTGAGGGCCCAAGTCAAGCAAGCTTTTACCTTGAGTTAGTATCATCCTCGCTCCGTCAATGACGGGCGTGAGAGGCATGTAGTTGGTAATTGATTGCAGCCACTGGGGCATAAGATAGCGCGGAAAAAATACTCCGGTCAAAAACATCATGGGGAACACGATGATGTTTCCTAACGGCGCTACCTGACGTTCGTTTTTGGCCCAGCCGCCGAGAGCCAATCCGATGCCGAGGATTAAGATAATTCCTAAAATAAGATATAGTGCCAAAGTTGCCAGGTTGCCGACGATTTTAAGATGGTACACCTCAACGGCAACTACCATCATTAGACCGATAGACATCAGACCGGTTACTGCCTGCCCCAGCATGTTTGACATAAAGAATTGCCAGACCCTTAGCGGTGTAGTGTGCAGCCGGCGCAAAATACCCATTTTTTTGAGTTCAGGGAACACATTCATCGGTCCAAAGACACCGGTCCCTAATATTGCAAAGCCGAGTAAGCCGGTAAAGGTATAATCAAATGAAGTCAGGCTGTGGGCATTAGTTCGTTTAGCGATTACTTTTAATGTTTGGCCGGATTTAACAAAGCGAGCGGTAATAGCACTAAATTGTGACTGCATGACTGAAGCTAACACTTGTGCTTCCAGTTGGTTGCCGCCAGAATAGCGCAATATGGCGTTCCCGGCCGGTAAGCCGTTTATAATTCGGCCAAAGCCTTCGGGCAACTCGATAATAACGTCAATTTCGCCCCGGCTTAAACTGCGGTCGGCTTGAGCTAAGGTACTTACGCCGGATTGAACATTGAATGTCTTATTGTTTCTTATGCTGGCTGAATATATTTGAGCCAATGGCGTGCGTGAATTATCTATTAGAGCAACACGAAAGTTCACGCGGCCGGTGTTACTTAAGCTGCCAAACACAAACAGAAAAATCAGGGGGAATAGAAAGGTAAAAAACAATGCTACCCGGTCGCGGAAAAGCCGTCTTAAGTTTACAACAAAGAATACCCAAACCGTATAGAGTTTAATTTGCCAGGTATCGGGTCTGTGTTTACTCATGCTTCGCGCTTGAACTCCTTTCCCGTTAGATCAATGTAAACATCTTCTAAGTTAGCCTTATTCTCGAATGGCGGTTTGGAAAAACCACGTTTCAGTAAAGCGTCGATTAACTTTTTAGGTGTATCGAGTGCAATGATTTTACCATTGTCCATAATTGCTACCCGGTCGCACAGGACTTGCGCTTCTTCCATATAATGGGTGGTCAGAATAACGCTAATGCCGCGAGCTTTAACTTCCGAAATGAGATTCCATAAATTTCGTCTAGCTTGTGGGTCAAGTCCGGTTGTCGGTTCATCGAGGAAAAAGACCTTTGGGTCATGTACGAGCGCAGTGATAATCGAGAAACGCTGTTTTTGTCCACCGGATAATTGTTCAACGAAAACGTTGGTTTTTTCGCCTAGCCCAACTTCATTTAGAAATATTTTTGGATTTACCCTTTCGCCGTAAGCCGCAGCAAACATCTGGATAATTTCGGTAAGTGTGGTCCGGTCTTGAAACCCGGGTGATTGCGGCTGAACGCCAATCATTGAACGGATTGCGTATGGGTTAGTGGCAACATCAATATTAGCGATTGTGGCGCTGCCATGATCAATCTCACGCAGGGTTTCAATCATTTCAAGGGTGGTGGTTTTGCCGGCACCGTTTGGTCCAAGTATTCCGAATACCTCACCCTTATACACTTTAAAACTAATGGAATCTACTGCCTTGATTCCGTCATAGCTCTTAGTGAGATCTTTAACTTTTACAATAGCTTCTGGCATGTATAGGAGAAGAGCTTAATTGCTTGATCAATCATACCATATGCATTTGACATTGGTTTGCTTGGTGATTGAGTTTTGCTAATCTGATGAGTTTTTTGGTTTCGGTGTAGCGATCTAGCTTTTGCTTAAACTATCGCAATTTTATATGATCATTTTAGCTAGAGTTTGGCCTGTGGAATCACATATAACACCCAATAATTTTTATGGAGACTGTCCCCCCGACAGAATTATAGGAATTGAGTGTGAATATAGTCTTCAACAAGGGAGGTCTAGCTCCAGAGAATTAATGCCCATAAGTAGATATATGACAGCAAAAGCTATTGCTCAAGCTGGTCTATATAATTTTAACCAAGCTAAATATTTGGATAATGGCGGCGGAATTTATATTGAAGTAGGCGATCATTTAGAATACGACACGCCGGAGTGCCTAGGGCCGCAAGAGGCTGCTGCTGCTGATCTAGCCGGAGCAGTAATCGTTAGCAGGATCGTTGAGGCTTCCGGGTTGCCGCATAAAGGTTTGTTTCGGCTATCCGGTAGCAACACAAAAGTTTATGGCGATGGTAAGACCAGTGGCTATCATGAAAATTACTTATTGCCTCGATCAGCATCCGAATCATATTTAATAGATGAGATGTTGCCGGCCTACGCGGCATCCTGCATTTGGGGTCTATCCGGAATGGTACGAGCTAATTATGTCTTTTCGCAAAAGGTATGGGGCATTGGTGGTGCACCAATTAGCCGGTTTACTGACGGTCGACGTACTGGTAATCAAAAGCCAATGTTTATAATACCGCCGGTTGAAGCGGACGAAGATACCATTGGCCATCGTGCTTGGGCCCGCGTCGAACGACGTTATGCTGATGCTGGTTTTTCGCCGGAAGTACGCTTCATGCAGTTTGCCACTATGTCGTTAGTTTTAAGGATGATAGAGCATGCAGATAAAATAGGCACCAGGCGTTTGGAGCAGATTAGTTTAAAGGATCCAGTTCGGGCTGCACATATTTTTGCAGCTGACCTCGCGCTTAATAAAACAGTTTTAACTAACGATGGCAAAAAAGTTACGGCCCAAGATATTCAGGAAAAGTTCATCGAGATGGCAGTATCCTTAAGTAGTAAGATCAAACTTCCGGAAGATGAGGTACGGGCGATTTACCTGTGGGAGAAAATCGTCGATGGGTTCGGTAGCAGCCGTCCGGATAAAGCTGAATACGGTAATTTAATAAAAATTCTTGATGTTTCAGCTCGGCATGTGGTGTTAGCACTCAAACTTGGGCGTAACTCTATTACTAATGCTAATCCACATGCCGTTGGGTTTAGTCTGGTTTGGGATAGGTTATTGCCATCAGGTGCTGCTCAAAAATGGTGGGAGAAATTTCCCTCTGAATCCGTTCCACAAAAACTTATCGACGATATGCTCAGTGGGACCAGGCTACCACGGACGCGCGCTGCTATCCGCATTGAACAGATTAAAAACAATAGCGTAAACATTGCATCCGTCAATTGGGCGCGCATTTGCTATAAGGATAATAGTGTTAAAATTTTGGACGACTTTTATGCTACCAGCTAGTAAAATCGAGTTTATTGGCCGCCTTTTTGGACATAAGTCATAGCTAATGATTCTAGATCCTCTTGGGAAAAAAGTTCGCCTATATCATCTATCAATTTCTCGATCTTTGCTCTTTCCTTTTTGTTATCTTCTAGGACAGCATCTATCACAGCGTCCATCTCGTCAATTCGTTCGCCAGCCCTTTGGGTAGACCGGACTGCAGCGGCACCTACATTTTGGGACCTGTCTTCCACCGTTTCTTTAGATTCTACACTCCTCTCTTTATGCTGTTGGTCATTCATGCTCATGGCTCCTTTCTTTAAGTTTAATCTACTAGTATAGATGTAAATATTCAACGTTATCCTAAAATATTGACTTTATTGATTAAGTTATTGAATCAGTACTAAGGGCATGGGGTATGAACCCCCATGCCCTAGCTATTTTTAGTTTGTTTAAATTTTATTTAGCCTTGCGTTGACGAATCATCTACTCCGTTATTGCTGCCGCTCTCAGAATTTGAGCTTGACGAAGAGGTGTTATTGTTCGAACTTGTGGTCGTATTGTTGCCCGAATTGTTTCCGTCGCTACTGTTCGTTGTGTTGCTACTACCGTTATTGCTCTGAGCAGTGTTGTTGTCGCTGCTGCCATTATTAGAGTTGCTGCTGTTATTGCTGCTTGTAGTATTACCATTTCCGTTGTTGGAGCTGGTAGTCACGCCGTTGCCGCTTTGATTATTGCTATTGAGAGTGTTTCCGCTCTTAACAGTGTTATTGCTGCTTGTAGTATTACCATTTCCGTTGTTGGAGCTGGTAGTCACGCCGTTGCCGCTATGATTGTTGCTATTTATAGTGTTGCCGTTATGTGCATTGTCGGCGTTATATGACTGTGTGTTATCGCTGTTTGCAGTATTGTAACTATTACTGTAATTGGTTGTTGATGTGGTGTTTGTAGTCGAGTTATTAGTGTCGTTATAGCTGTTACTGACGTTGGCCGGAAGAGATAGATCTGAATCGCTGTCAGCTACAAGCGAGCCGTTTGTTCCGTTGTCATTTACTGGTGTTGTGGTGTTGTTTGAGTTGTTGGAGTTGGACAGTGTGGTTGCTGGGCTGCAGCTATTTGGGTTGTTGTTGCTCCCCGTTAAAGAACTTGTGGTGGTCGTATCAGCTGTTGGCTTCATGCCCGCTATCTGCACAAAGTCAGATTTCATAATTGTGCCTACCGCGAACACGGTCACAATAACCATTGCGGCACCTCCCATAAATGCTATTACCAATGAATATGCATTGGGCATAGCATAGCTTGAGCTTGGTCGTTTTTTCATTTAGTAGTTCCCCGTTCTCCCACTCATACATAAATTATTTAGTTAGATCTTATGAGTTTGTTTTTTGAAATTTTAGACTAACCTTTACGAAAACGCCAAATCCTGTTAATAACATAAGCGATTTCATACTAAACTTATCCACAATTAACCCATTATGAATGCGTAGTATCAAATACAACTATAGATTTTTTTAATTAGTATCGACGCCGCTCAAACAGCCGACTTGACTTTGCTTGAGCAGGCTAGCTGCAGGGTCTTAGTTTCTTTAGTGGCTCTAGATGATGACTTTTGCGGTTGCGGTTTTATGATTTCGGATAGCCAGCAACGCTACTATGGCTGCACCAATAGCTAAACCGACACCTACATGTATTCCTGCCTGGTATCCGCGAACCTGAGATAATGCAATACCGTGGCGACTTATTAGTTCGCTCGTAAGCGTTGAAGCATACACTGCAGATAGAATTGCAAGACCAATCGATCCTCCAACTTGTTGAGAGGTGTTTAAAATGCCCGAAGCTAAACCGGCAAAGTGCTTCGGTACTCCGCTGGTTGACGCCAAAGTTCCGGCAATAAAACTTAAGCCCATGCCTAGAGACACTACGGCTAAACCCGGGAAGACGTTATGCCAGTAATTTCCTCCTACTTTCATGTCATGCGCAATGAGGTATAGCCCAAAGCTCAATACTAGCGGACCGATAACTAAAAACGGTTTGTATCCTATGCGCCCGACTATACGTGAGACTGCACCTGCTATTGCAGCAATAATTACGGTCGCCGGCAGAAAAGATAACCCAGCTTTGGCTGGGCCATAGCCAAGTATGGTTTGAACGTAGAGCGTCATAAAGAAGAACATGGCAAACAGCGAACAGGCTATTGCCAGTATAGTTAAATTGCCACCGGCTACATTCCGGATACGGAAAATCGATAGCGGCATAAGCGGTTGTTTGGCGTAGTGTTCGTTTAAGATGAAGCTGATCAGGAGAACTGCTCCAGTGGCAATAAAACCGATAACCACAAGCGAGCTCCAGCCGTCAGTTGGAGCTTTGGATAATCCGAACACGAGTGCCATGAGTCCCATGGTTGCAGTCAAGGCTCCCCTAAGATCAAGTTTAATTTTACGGTTCTCTTCTCCGATATGATGTGGCAGTAAAGCAAAAGCTGTTATTGCCACCAAGATACCGACCGGAACGTTTACAAAGAAGTTCCAGCGCCAGCTTAAGTACTGGGTCAAAACGCCTCCTACTAACACCCCTACTGCCGACCCCCCTACCGCTACAGCTGCCCAAACGCCAAGTGCCGCATTGCGTTCACTGCCTTCTTTAAACTCGCTAATAATGATTGATAAAGCGGCTGGTGACATGATGGCAGCAGCTAAGCCTTGCAGCGCCCGAGTTACAATTACCCAGGTGTCATTTTGGGCGAGGCCGGTAATAAGCGACATAGTCGAAAACGCCAGTACTGCCCAGATGAAGATTTTGCGGCGGCCGTATAGATCAGCGGCCCTACCCCCAAGCAGAAGGAAGCCGCCAAAAGTTAAGGTATAGGCGGTGATGACCCACTGTAGGTTGTTGGCGGCGAAGTGTAGCTCACGCGCCATTGACGGCAAAGCAACATTAACAACTGTCACATCCAGTACGACCATGAATTGTGCCATGGCTAGCAAGGCCAGAATAAGCCATTTATTGTGAGAGTGTTTGCTTAAATTAATTTTCGCCATGTATTTTGTTGAGACCGGTCAACTGATCGTTGTTCAGCAGGCATTATACCAACTAATTTATGTAAAGACATTTAAACTAAAAAAGTTTCGTTGCTGGCTTTAACCAAGATATGTATGATACCCAACTTGGTTGATGGACAGCTTGCCCGGTCTTGCTTAGATTAAACTTGATGACACCAATGTTTCGCATGCGTATCTTCTGATAGTAACTCCTGGCTAATTGTGCGCTTAGCGGCAAGGGTTTCTTGTTGCCAATAGCATCTCGCCAAACCTGAGGGATGACGTTGGTCTTAGTGTTGCTTATTATCTCAGTAATTTGCTGACAGTTATTGACAATTATAAACCGCATTGGCGGTACCACGCCGCTAATACTAATATTCCCTGCTATTGCTGCCGCTGAGCCATTCAATGCAGGCACCATTAAAATAGATAAACCCAACACGCGCCAAACACGTCCCAACACGAGGGGTAATTATAGCTTATAACCTTGACTTAGAACCATTTTATTTTATAGCATAAGCGCTTTGACTACTGTTATTTAGTCAATTAAGTCGTTGAGCTTGTTTTTTGTTTCTTGGAGTATTGTTTTTACTTTTTGCGTTTTGGCATTGGAGTCTTCTCCGGCGATTCGGTGCAAGCTGATCATTATATCTTTAACATATGGCTTTAATTCCAGAAAATGCAGTGCGTAACGCTCGCGTTTTTCCCAGCGTTCAGCATGATCGGATTCAGCTGTTTTCGCAGCTTCTTTTCCCTTTTCGGTCAAAGCATAGATACGTTTGCCGTTTGCCTCTTTACTGGACAGCATGTCTTGGTCTTCAAGCATCTGAAGTGTTGGATAGACTGATCCGGCACTTGGTCGCCACAGTCCGTGGCTTTTTTCTTCGAGGGCATTAATAATTTCATATCCGTGCATCGGTTTTTGCGACAGTTGGGTTAAAATCAGTGAACTAATATCCCCTCGCCTGGCACGATGACCGTGCCACATTCCGTAGCCGTCCAGACGATCGTTAAAATTGAATTTCTTTTGCATTAGTTGCTGCCTCCTGGTTTATAACGACATATCTTTATATTACTAACGATATATCGTCATGTCAACTAATATAGCTTTCAGTTTGGGAGAGTATAGTTAGTGTTTAGTTAATAACGGCTTTAACAAATAAAATGTTTGATTCTTTTGGGTCGCGCATCAATAAAGTTATTGATGTGACTAAGCGCAATGATTTATGCGTAGCCTTATTTTTAGGGCTAGTTGTGATTATTGTTGGTACCTGGCTCGGTTGGTATAACAACACAATTATTCCGCTTTACCCCAACCCGCATTTCCATTATCTTTCAAGCAATCCGTTAAAGTTACTGTCCAACTGGGATGGACCGGACTACATTAACATTGCCAAACATGGTTACCAAAATATACTTAATGCTAGTTTCTTTCCGTTCTATCCACTATTAATTAGGGGATTTTACTATGTAGTGCGTAGTTATCTAATGAGCGCTTTGTTTGTCTCCTGGGCGAGTCTGGTCGGAGCAATTTACTTCTTTATTAAACTGGTTAAACAGCTTGGTCTAGCCACCTCTCAATCCGGTAGTGCAACAGCCGTATTGTTTTGGCTGCTGTTCCCTACGGGTGTTTTCTTGATTGCTACTTACACCAGCAGTCTTTATGCTCTACTAGCTCTTAGCAGTATCTATTTTGCCCTCAATCGGCGTTATTGGCTTAGCGGAGGGTTGTTGTTCCTTGCTACCTTAACTCACATTACTGGCGTATTTGTAGTAGTGCTCGATTTGTTGATTTTGTTTGAGCAAAAACTGCCGCTTAAGAAAATTGCAGCGACGGCTATAATCGGTTTTGCTGGGATTGGGACATTTGCGATGTATTCATGGCTGCATTTGCATGATATTTTTGCGTTTGTAAAGTCGCAGCATCAAATACATGGATGGTTGCATTTTGACTACACTAGCCTATTTACTACAACCGATTATCTTAATGCTCTCTTTGTTCTGATGCTTTTGGCTTCAGCCGTATATTTCTGGAGCAGACGTAAAAGTTTTGCAATCTATGCCCTGCTTTTCTTGCTAATACCGTTAGTTGGCGGTATTTGGGGAGGGTTTAACCGTTATGTATTGACCGCCTTCCCGATACCTTTAATGATATATGGTTTGGTTAAAGAAAAGCGATTTCTTATGACACTCATCCTGGTTTTAAGCGTGATGCTTTATACCTATACGCTACTGCAGTACGCCGGCGGATATATCGGTAGTTAGACCCCAAGCAATTTACCAAGAGTTGGTTTTGTGTTCTAGGTTACTGCAGTATACTGGCTGTATTAGTATTTTTATGCCATGTACAGACACCGACTTATCATCGCTATAGCTATTGTTTTAGTGGTAGGGGTTGGTGCGCCGTTATACCCGCAGCATACTGCAAATGATGTAATACACTATCCTGCCGCTCTCACTAAACACCCGGTGGCAGCCAAAAAAGTGAACAGAGTTATGAGTGCTCCTACAATCTATTTTGATAACTACGGTTTTGATCCGAACATTCTGCATGTTCCGGTTGGAACAAAAGTTAACGTTACTAATATATCTACCAATGGTATCCTGCGTTTTGAGGCGCTTTCAGGGCAGCCAAACCAGAATTATGCACTTGATTTAGGTGTCATTAAAGAGGGACAAACCAAATCCTTTACGATCACGCGATCTGGTGCTTGGCAATATGAAGGCAATCATAATCCCAGCTTGCGCGGTTTAATCGGTACGGCGGCAGTTTCAGATTACAAACCATTTATGGTGCCAGACGCCAGTGATGTCTCTGGCGCTATCTTGATTAAGTATGACGATTACGGATTTTTGCCTAATGAGATCAAGATACCGGCCGGTACCATAGTCAGCCTTTGGAATGTTACTGACAAAACGCAACCAGGTGTATCGACGTTTTATCAGTATCCAAATTCCTCTCCCAATCCGGCTCTTAATATTGGTAATCTTGCGAAACAGCAAACCAAGACTTTTGTGCTGAGCACTAAAGGCAGCTGGATTCTAGAGAACGTCAATCAGCCGGTTGACAAAGGGCTTGCTAGTATCACGGCCTACTAACCTTTTGATACTAGATGGCTTTGGCCCGGCTATGCATGTTTGCGGCAACTGCTCATGAGCCAGTTGGTCTATTCCAGGCCCACAGTACCCCGACCGTCAGGTCGTTGGGCAGAATGGCCTTCCCGGCATCTTCTTGCTCCTGTGTTAAGTCACCAAGTATCATAGAGCTTAATGCCAACCATCTATCGGCGTAA
>JAJYZG010000029.1 GCA_021800155.1 bacterium | reverse complement strand
ACAGTCAGTATCAGACTTTACTCGATCTCGTATACTAGACTTTCAGGCAATTGCGGTATTACTTATGACCAAAGGTAATAAATCATTACAATTAAGTCTCAATATGTTTATTCCTAAATTTGGTAGGCCTAAATCTAGTGTCTCTAAAGTAGCCTATTCTAAGGCTAGCCGTAAGCTTAAACACACTGCTTTTATTGAGCTAAATCAGGAAGCTGTAATTAAGACTATGTATGAAGATGGAGATTACCAAAATTGGCATGGTCATAATTGGGCCCAACAAAAAGATAAAGATATTAGCGGCACCCGGACTATGGCTCTAGCCAGTACGCTCTATGATGTTTTAAACGGGGTCAGCTTAGAATACCGGGGACCCCTCATCCAGAGTAAGGTGGATCAGTTCGGCCTCTCCTTGGCAAAGCCTGGAATTGGACCTGGCGGCCACTGTATACCCGAGGACATTCACTACGTCATCAAACGCGCAAGACAAGGCGGAGTTGATACTCGCTTGCTAGAAGATGCGGCCGACCTTAACGACAAAATGCCTCAATATGCTCTTCACAGACTAGCAGAAATGGTCAGGGATGCGGGTGAAGAAATCAGTACTTTGCGAGTTGCGTTACTCGGTCTTGCATACAAACCTGAAATTGCCGATATCAGGCGATCTCCCTCTTTTGAAGTAGCGCATAATCTCGTGCGCTACACTAAATCATTTGTAGTGCACGATCCATTTACGAAAAACGTGCACGATCAACTTCCGGGGGTTAAACATATGGAGAGCCTGGAAGACGCACTGGAATATGCTGACATAATCTTCATTGGAACAGCGCATCATCTATACATTAACCAATTAAATGCTGATATGCTTGCAAAATATCATGTACGATTTGTTTTAGACGGCCGGAATGCCTTAGATAAAACAGCCATTGAAGCGGTAGGTATATCTTACAGAGGTATTGGCAGATAGCATCAAGCTGTTAACTTCCTATGGTAAGATAAGCAAATGAAAGCGTCCATTTTCGTACAGCTTGCCGCGAAATTGAAACGAGACTATTCCTTGTCAGATCCTAGATGGGATATTACAGACGATGGAGTAGAGGGAAACACGCTTGTCGTAACTGATGAGGTGCATAAGTGTGTTATTAAATTTTTCGATAATCATAAACAAGCTGAAACAGTTGCAGCGTTCCAGCATCAGCTCTATATAGCTAATCTCCTTGTACCTGCCGTAATACCAACAAACACCGGCGAGCTAACGGTAAAGCTAGGCAGTACGACGATTGTTATGTCAGAATTCATTGACGGCGTGACTATCGGATGGGGGAAGGAATTCTCAGAACTGTCAGGGTCAATTAGCGTTAGTCTAGCCAAGGCATTGGGCAACATACACAAAGCATCACAATCGCTTCCTATCAATATAGAGACTGGTCATTCTCTAGACACTGAGCATATAATTCACCAGGCTGAAAACAGGTTAGACCTTGGACGGCTAATGGAAGATTTACAAAACACGCGGAAGGCAATGATTCATGCCGATCTAGCGCGTGAGAATATATTTCTTGACGAGTCACATACCCGCGTAAAAGCTATCATCGATTTTGGCGATGCGAATTTTGATTACCTTACATATGACATTGCTACCCTACTCACGCAAGTCTATGTCACAAAGAGCTGGGGTATCGACTTCAAGGCGATTGAAGAGTTTATGGAAGTATATCTCAATCGGAATCCTCTAGAGCGATGCGAGCTACAAACTATCGTGCCATTGATGAAGCTTCGAAACCTGGGCCTGCTGCATGAAATAGAGCAGAAACTACGGGAAGGTGGTCCAGACTCCATGTCGCTAGAGTCGATTAGACAGTCTCTTGCGGTAAAACTGTGTCTGCTGGAGGAACAAGGTACGCGTCTAGAAGATATCATTCAAGCGGTTTAGCGTAGAAGCGCAATGCAGCCATGAAGTGTGGAAGTCCCCATTTTTGAGCTAATGTCCCACTACCCTTATAATAGACACACTGTGCTTAGCTAGCTAGTACAATTAATCAAGTAACTGGAGTAAGTAAGATGTCTAATTTTAGAATTATTGATCCTGATGTCATTGAGTGGGCGAAAGTAACGCAACGTGCTAAGTATGAAGCCGATATGGAGGCTCGTATGACACTCAAGAAGCAGCTCAAAGACCGCCATAGTCAATTAGGCCGACGAACGTTTTATACGAAGATCGCCTGGATGGACGTATAAGTGTTTATCAGTACGACAAAATGTATAAGGAAGCATCTAATGAACAGAAAATGATTGCACAGAAGCTTGAAGACTTTGAAGAGGACTACTTAGCTGTCTTGGAAAAGGTAATAGATATCCTGGATTTGTCCCAGAAAGCAGCCTCAATATACCAATCTAAAAATGACACGGATCGCCGTGCCATTTTACGTGACTTATTTTCGAACATCCGTCTAAACGGCAATTTAATAGAGGTGGAACGCTCTCCATTGGTTGCTGCGATAGCTAAAAAGGTCAAGAAGGAGAAAGAACTCAGAAATACTTTCGAACAAACTATAAATAGCAATTTAACAGAGGACGAATTCGTAAATGGGACTCTGAGTCCCTTGTGGCTGGCAATATGCTAAGAAGTTAGAACCTGCATTATTGCCTATACAGCCCCTACTTTATAGCTAAACTTAAAATTCTACCTACACCTAACCAAGTCAAAGAAATTGAGTAACTGGAACTTACTGCGATATCAATTATTTCTTCTTTCTTCTATGAATATTGTTAGCTCCCTTATCTCTTCGTTTTTTTTCATATTCTAATAAAATAGATGTTATAAATATTATTGCCAATACGCCCGCAATTGTTAATAAGACCTTTCTCCCTCTATAGGAATGCACCCACACAGCCAGATAGCCGATAAAAGGTAAAGTAAATCTGGTGACATATGCATTTTTAGTGGTAATTCTCAATACCCACGGGTCAGCGATCGGATTATCGTCGCCTTTTGTGCGGATTATGTACTGTCGGTTCGACTTAGTGATAGAAATAATCCTATGAATATATGTAACATTCTTTAGAAACGGTGGATGAAAAACAGCTACATCACCAACTTTTAGCTGACTTGTTGGGATAGTTTGCGTAATAGCTACCCCACCGATAGAAAAACCTGGGCGCATACTGCCTGATAATATGGGCCTTATTTGCCAATTACCGGATAAAACAGCTACGCAAATAACAATAAAGCCAACTAGTATGGCTAATAAAATAATTCCTTCAAAAATAAATCTAGGCTTCAGACGTGCTTTAATCAATATCCTAGACTTAATTGATTCTAGCTTTATCATATCGCAAAAATCTGACCGATTGGTGTTTTATCTACCAACCGGCCAGATATATTAATTTAATTTTTAGAGTGTGTTGCCGTTTACCGTTAGCAACGGATCAATTGAAACATTTTCTTGGTTGTTTTGGTTAACTAATGGGTTGGTGCCGTAGTTGTTGTTATAGTAGCCGCCTGCATAGCTTATTACAACTTTATAGGTTGCGAAGCCTTCGCCACTACCAGGAATTGTAGTGTCGCCATTTTTCTCCGGCTGAATAAAGTCTGGACCAAAGTAGTTGCCATCAGGGTAAGTGCCTTTATAGCCACTTGTGCTAAACGTATAACTTTGATTGCCGGTCGTAGAACCTAAAAGGTTACCCTGTCCATCGAATACTTGAATGGTCAGATCTCCTTCGAGGGAGTTCTGATTGACGTTTGGACTAGGTTGAGGCGTGTAGACAATATTGTTTACTAGACCTTGGATGCTGCCGCTATCCCAAACATTAAACGAGTAGGTATATGTGTCGCCTGGCGTAAGGTTTACTAGGTTAAGTTCTAGTTTGTTGGGTTGATTTGGATAATTAGCTAAACTATCTCCAATAACAGATGACCCGTTGTTCGTTGCATAGTTTGCATCAAAAGAATCAACACCCGTCACTAGAACATTTGGATTTGGCATAATTCCCAATGAAAAGTTACCGCTTGATATTTTACTGGTTACATTGGCCGTAGCAGTAAAACTAGCAAGGCTACCTGACTGTACCAGTACTAAGCTTAAGATGCCCAGAATTCCACTAGCATAGATTATTCTTCGTAACATTCTGTCCTCCTAAAAGATAAATAAAAAAAGTCCACCTGCACTTTGACAGTTAACATACCATAGGCTTAGGTCTCCTGTTAAGAAGATATCTTGTAACAACATAGCGATTTGTATCGCTCTCCACCATTCCGTTGTTTTTTTATAATACACTAAAAATATAGTGATACAATAAATTTCGTATTCTAACACTGCGTCGTTAAGAGATCTATACATCCCTACTTACTGATTTTCATCAACGACAAAGCTGTAGATCTCTATACGAAAGAATCATATTATTACATATCTTTTTGCTAATTGGTTTTACTCTGAGACAAAAATAACTTAAATACGCATTCGACTAATGTTCAAATACATGTTGCCAGCATGCCGGCCAGAAACCTTTGCGGTCTTTGTCCTACCCAATAGACTGGCTTTGAACGTAATTATTCAATTCATTTAAAGTATGGAATAAAGTTCAAGGCAGAAATTTAGTATTGGTTGAGCACGTTGGTCTAGAACCATTTCGTACTTTGTACAGCCTATTTCGTAGTCCCTATATGATCCTTGACTGCTGCTCAAGTTCGTGACATATAGGGAATCGGGATTCGAACCAGCCATAATATATTACCATCGGATTTTCGGACTCGCTCTATACTAGCTTGCATTTGACCCCCGTCAAAATTATTTAAGAATCTGGTCAAATAAAGCCATACGCAAATATAAGCCATTCCCAGCTTGTTGAAAATATTGGGCTCGTGGGTCGGCGTCAACTTGAGGATCAATTTCGTCAACTCTTGGCAAGGGGTGCATAATAATAGCATCTTGTGGTAGTACCTCTAGCGCAAGTGCATCAATAGTAAACCCACCCTTCGGTAAAGCGTCTGGATTATCCAGGCGTTCTCTTTGTAACCTTGTCCAATAAACTACTTCAGTGTCACGTAGCGCATCGTACATATCTGTGGTTTCTTCAAAACCAGTGCCAGACTCTCGGAGTTTAACTTTTATATCTTCTCCGATTTGTAGCTCGGGGATTGAGACAAAACTAAGGTGGTTACCTTTATAGTGAGATAATAACTGAGCCAAAGATCTGGCGGTTCTGCCATTTGCTAGATCACCACCAATCGCTACCCGTAAGTTATCTAGACGCCCAAATTTTCTAAAGATTGTATGGGCGTCAAGTAAAGCCTGTGTGGGGTGTTCGCCCTTGCCATCGCCAGCATTTATAATTGGAGTTTCACTTACACTAGCTGCTTGAGAGGCAGATCCGGTTTCATGATGTCTGAGTACTATAATGTCAAATCCATACTCATTAAGAACTTTGACGGTGTCTTCAATTGTTTCGCCTTTTGACGCTGATGAAAACTCTCGTGCATTTTCCGTGCTAATCGGTATCATGCCAAAATTGGCAGCCGCCTTTTCAAAACTTAATCTTGTCCTTGTAGAGGGTTCATAAAATAGTGAGCAAAGCTGTTTGCCAACATACCTAGAAGCCAAATCTCGTCGTTGCTTAGGATCTGCCACTTGGTCACGAAACCGATCAGCTTCTACAAATAACTCCTCTATTTGCGAACTGTCAAATTGCTCTACTGATAAAACGTGGTGCATGACTTTCCTCTTCTCCCATATGCTTCATGGGGAAATTATAGAACAACTCAGCCATTTAACGTACTGGTGATTTAAACAAATTTACTAAAAAATGAGGGAACAGGGATTCGAAATCAATAACAGGGGTCAGTTAATTTTACAGAGTTTATGAATTATGATGCAGCATGTGGGTATACCCCAGTTGTGCTGAGTCTGGCTGGGGCTAGAGTCAGAGTTTCGAACTTTAGAGGCTGTCTAATAGCAGGCCACAGCAAACGCAATTAGACATTCTATTAAAGCTAAGGCCTTGGTAGGGTAATTCCGGCTTTTCTGGCAGCGCTCATCAACTCGGTGTTTAATGTCAGTAATTTCTTTTCTAGTGATAGCTTCTTAAAGTCTTTGTCTGTTATGGATGAGTGTTGGATGTCTGCAATCATAAAATAGATTTCTTTAATGTCATTCCTAAGCATATCTAGTTCGTCTTTGATGGGTTTTAGCTCAATACTCAAAGAACTTTTAACAATATTCCTAATTTCCTTTAAGTCTGTCGCAGTCAAGCTCATGTTTATAGTATAGCCAATAAATCAATCCATCCAATGCTTGTTAGGTTTTATTTAATATATGATGGCTGGCCATAGAGTCAGAGTTTCAAACTTTGACTCTTGCTATTGCTGTTGATACGGCGGCAAAAGTAAAAGCACTGCTAGCTTAAAAGGTGCATCTTAGTGACGGTTTACATAATATTAGTATGGAATGCTAAGTGACGGCTCGATATAAGCAGTCTGGCATGATGCTATTTGTTTTTAGCTCAGGAATATCATCAGCCGTAATGTCAAGTTACCTTATCAAACGTACATATGGCAAGGAAGTCACAGCAGCAATAGCTGGTACGGGCACAGAAGAAGCTGAACTTAAAAAAAATAGTTGCCGAGTTTGGAATAGAGAAGCAAATTAAGTTTCTTGGTTATGTAGACGACTCCGCATTACCAAGTGTATTGTAGTGCCCGCATTGGTGTTTTCCCTTCAAAAGACAAAGAGGGTATATTAACTACCATGCTCGAAGGTGCATCTTGCGGTAGACCCATTATCAGTACTACCGTAGGCAGAATACCTGAATTCCTTAAAAACGAACACAACGGGCTTCTTGTGCCCCCTTCGGATAGCAAAAAACTTGGTGAAGCAATCTATAGACTGCTTGGCGATGTATTGTTGCGGGAAAAGTTGAGTAATCAGGCTCGACTAGATGTTCTTAAAAACTGGAGCTGGGAGTCGCAAGCAATCTTATTAGAGCGCGAGTATGCGAGTATTGTAGGAAGTGGAGATTTATAGTGGCTTCAATGCAATGGCATGCAATTAACAACAGCGGACTACCTAAGTTAACAATAAGGCAAGTTTACTGTTGGATATTTGATGCTGAAAACAGGGTTGTTATAGTTTCTAAAAATGGAACTCATTGGCAACTACCTGGAGGGAAACCTAAACAAGGTGAAACCTTACAGGCCGCTCTCGAACGCGAGGTTTATGAAGAAAGCGGAATTCGCCTGCGCAAAATTGGGGCTTATCCTAAGGTGTTTGGATACTATGTTGTGACCAACGATCCAGAATATAACAATATAGACTATATCCAACTTAGGTATTATATTCAGATAAATATGGAGCTTGGAAAGCTTGCGCCAGGATGCGATGATGATACCGAAGAAGTTAAGTATGTAAAAAGCGTAAGTACCAGTGAGCTTTCTAAAATCATACCCTGGTTAAGCGTTTCGGGAGAGTACCAAGAACTAGTCAATACAAGGTCAATTATATGAACCCTAAATAATATCTATTTATTCGTTTTCTGTTGGAGCTAATATAGGGTTTAAAGGTATTTTATTACGCTTATGCTTGGCTGGCCATAGTGAACGAAGTTAGAACCTGCATTGCTGTTAATCCAAGCATTTAATTCAACTATAAATTTAGCTGAGACTATGGTCCGATTTTAGAACTTTGACTCTTGCTATTGACCCTGTCTCAATGGCGAGAGTGAAGGCTCTCCTGGCTTAAAAGACGTTTCTTGGTGACGGTTTATATAAAAGTGCTGACTCATTGAGCATGTAATGCTAAGTGAAGGCTCGACATAAGCAGTCTTGCATGACGCTATTTGTCTTTAGCCCAGGAATGTCATCAGCTGTAATCCATTTGTACATATCATGCTCAGATAGTCTAATATCCCCTGGCTTTACGCTAACTTTGAAATTAATTTGCCGGACCTTGGGCTTTTTAGGAGTCGTATAATCAAAGCCCTCGAATGTACTGAGGATTTTATCGACGTCTAGGCCCGTTTCTTCATAAAGTTCACGCACGGCTCCTTGTTCGATTGTCTCGCCGGAGTCTACGCCGCCGCCCGGCAGTTCCCATGCGCCGGCTAGTGTATCGTCGTGCGCTACTCGCCGTACGACCAAAACCTTACCGTCTTTAACAACGGCAACACCGGTAGAAATGTGTGTGATGCCATCTAACTTTGCTTGTTTACGAATAACTTCTTCGTTAATCATCTATCAATCATAGCTGACTTGTGGAAAATAAAAAGACCTCTATTGAGGTCTTTCGTTATGACTGGGACGGTCTATAGTCTGATTTTCGAACCCAAGAAGTTGCTGTGGTTGTATATTACTAAATTGGCTGGCCTTGGTAAACGAAGTCAGAAGTAACTTGACCATACAGACCGAGCCTTTTTAACACGCTACTTTAATTTTATTGCATCCATCTCTTTGTTGTTTTTGTTTGGGTCTGCCCAGGCAGCCTCAAAATCAGAATAACTGACTTTTCTATTAGGCTGCGCAGGCAATCCAGGATCGTGAATGAGTAGGTATTTCTTGTTGTATCCAAATACAACGACTGCATGGCCGAAATATCCACTTTTACCATTAAGCCGACGGGAATTTACTAGTGCCCTTATTAAGTAACCGTTATCTAAGTAACTTTCAATGTCAGTAATCGTAGGTTCTCTTAACTCGTATGCATTAGATAATAATATTTTTTTCATTCTTTCTTGTTCTAAAGGAATATTACTATGTGCAATTTGCCACCCACCAATCTCTTTTCCGCTTAGCTCAATAAGATAATCACCGCCATTTTTTATGAATTTTTTGCAGTCAAATAAAGATATTTCCTTTGCATCGAAACCATTATTTAGAAACCAAAGAAGCCCAGCTGTAGCATAAGTGCCCTTACTTTCCTCGAATCCCGTTATTTTGTCCCAGTCTTCTTCACTAATTTCAAAGTCTGGCATAAAGAATTTAACTATCATCATAAATGCTGCTTGCAAACAATGAAGGTCGTCTTCAGTATTTGCTACAAACGGGACATCATACTTCATGGAATAATTGTATCAGATGAGAACGCTTATGCTTTGGCTGGGCATAGTGGACGAAGTTAGAACCTGTTAAATAAAAAATAATGATAGAATATTCCTATGAGTGATGACCAATTTACTAAACTATTCAAATACATAGAGAAACGCTTCGACGAAGTGGATAAAAAATTCGATGCTGCATCGGCAGATAGGGCTGACATCAGAGGTGCTATAGCAGAGCTTAGTGCGCAGGTTTGAGATTATCATACCGAGATGAAATTTATGTCTCATCAGATGGATAAATTAAGGGATGCAATATTACAAATAGCCGAAGAAACAGGTATAAAGCTAAAAGTCGAGATATAGATTTAATTTTTGGCTGAGCATGCCGGTCAGGAACCTTTTCGGTCTTTGTTCAGCCCTTGCTAATATAATCAATAATTGCTGAAGTCGACCCGAATTTGCCTGTATCTGCAACTCTAGGCAATATAACGAAGTTCTCAGTGTCTAAAATATTAAGAAAGCGCGGATCGGGACCGTCTGTTACATACATATCAGGATTTAAAGAGGTAATGATAGTTTTATAGAACGACTCTTCCTCTGAGGGTCCTGGATCTAATATGACATAGTCGACTATTTTTAGGGCATCAAGTATCTCTGCGCGTTCTTTTTCTGGATAAATTGGGCGCGTTGGGCCCTTCCTGGTTTTTACTCGCTCGTCCCCGCTTAGCAAAACAACGACGATGTTCCCAAATGTCTTAACGGCTTGCAAATAACGCAGGTGCCCGACATGGAAGAGGTCAAACGTTCCGCTTGTAAGTACAATCTTCTGATCGTGATGCTTAGAGCGGAGTCCTGCTAACTGCTGAGGCTGTATTATCATTATAGTTATAGCTTAACACTTTAAAATGAGACAAATGAGACATTTATAATGAAAAATAGCTGACGATACGTAAGCGTTGATATCTTGTCAAATATGTACTGACCCTATCTATTCCAGGCCCACAGTACCCCGACCGTCAGGTCGTTGGGCAGAATGGCCTTCCCGGCATCTTCTTGCTCCTGTGTTAAGTCACCAAGTATCATAGAGCTTAATGCCAACCATCTATCGGCGT